>NZ_MODX01000021.1:0-54004 GCF_001866125.1 Acinetobacter sp. LCT-H3
TCTCGTCGGTATGGGTGCATTATAGGGCAATTTCCTACACGTGCAAGTGCTTTTCACTGACACAAATTACGAGTGTACTATTTTTATGCACCAATATGGATCATTTTTATTCTATTATTCACATAACCACATGATTATAAAATAAAAATAACCTTAAAATATTTCTACATCATTTTTTACTTATTTTTGCGGGCTTGCTGTTTTAATGCTCACACTATTAATAATAACTGGTTTTAGTGGCACATTTTGATGCATTCCATAGTTGGCAGTCGGAACACCAGCAATTTTATCAACCACATCCATGCCTTTAGTTACTTTACCAAATACTGCATAACCCGCATTCATAGGAGAACGGTTCAAAAAGTTATTATCGACCAGGTTCACAAAGAACTGGGAACGGGCTGAATCTGGCTGATTCATACGGGCCATAGCTAAAGTGCCACGTGTATTGCTTAAACCATTATAAGATTCATTCTTAATAGTTGACTTATTATTTGGCTTTTCCACCATATTCGCATCAAAGCCGCCACCCTGTACCATAAAACTTGGAATAACCCGGTGAAAAATGGTGCCTTTATAGAAGTTGTCTTTTACATAGTCTTCAAAGTTTTTGGCAGAGATCGGTGCTTTATCATTATAAAGCTCAATTTCGATATTCCCCATAGAAGTTTTCATTTCAACTATGGAATTGGCTGCCAATGCTGGTAAAGATAAAGCTGTTAAAGCTATTGCATATAATGATTTTTTTAACATTTTTTAACTCATCTACTCAGAAGTAAGGGTTGAGAATCAAGCTATATTAATCTTTGATACCCATTAATGCATTACCCTAACTGACCAATTACAAGAGAATAAGAATGAACATGCATCGTTTGCAGGAGAAAAATATTCATCAGTTTCCTCCCTGGCATTTACAGGGAGAGGGTTTTATTTTGAATTATTGGATTACACCGTACTTTATCCGTGAATCTCGGAATTTTGGAATTGCCCCTTCTCCGCTGGGTCGTGTTGTACAAGTTATGCTGGTACGTTATCACCATTCTCCTGTAGGTCCTTATGATGAGCTACTGATTATGGACCATCCTTTAATAAGTCGAAGACGTCTGTCTACCATTCCAAAGATTTATGTTTCTACGCATGAATCTATTGTTCACGGTCAACACTTATGGGGGATACCGAAGGAATACGCAGAATTTGAATGGCAGGAACAAGGACAGGAAGTCATTTGCCGAATCACTCATCAAGAGCAAAACATGACTGTTCGTCTGAAGAAATCTAAATCATCACGTTCCTTCTATTTAAATAGTCATCATCTTCCAACATCCATGTTAAAAATTCGACAAACCTGGAAATCCTCACATTATCAGTTTAGCCCGCAATTCCGAGGCTATCTATCCAAACTCGCTCAGGTAGAGTGGCAAAATACTCAATCGATTTTCCCGGATTTTTCCCGAGCCAAATATATACAAAGCTTTTATGTACCTAAATTCAATCTGGTCTTTCCCGAAGCCAAGGTACATAAAAAGTAAAAACTGGTGTTTCACGTGAAACACTTTAATTGAGATTTGATTTATTACTCTATATAGATAGAGAGCTATTTTTAACTATGCTTATCCCAGAACTTACGGAAGTGTTTGCTCATTTCAATTACATTCTTTTTGGCGCGTCTTGAAATACTGGTCAGATTAATAAAGCCATGCGTCTGATCGGTATAATCATGATAATGTACTTTCACTCCATGCTGACGCAGCTTATGTGCATAAATAGCCCCTTCATCATGCAGCACATCATGACCAGCAGTAATCAGATAAGCCGGCGGTAAATTTTTCAGGTTGCCATAGGTCGGTGAAATGAGGGGATCATCCAATGCAATTTCATGTCGTTCCACATAATGATAAGTCACCAGTTCGATATCACCATCAGTGAGTACCAGACCATCTTTGTAAGCAAAATAGGAAGGATGACGGCTTTTAAAGTCCATGGCTGGATAAAGTAATAACTGAGCCTGAGGTACATAAACCTTGTCTGCACTGCGCTGAGCTACGACTGCTGCCAGATTGCCACCCGCACTGTCTCCTGCGACTGCAATGCGTTTTTTTAGAATTCTGAGCTGCTGGCTGTGTTGATGCGCCCATGCCAATGCATCTTCGCAAACTTGAACAATTTGTGAAGGATGATGTTCTGGCGCCAAAGGATAAGCGACACTTAATACTTGGGCATGCGCGTGTTTGGCCAGCAAACGACAATATTCATCATGCGTGTCCAGACTACCAATCAGGAAGCCTCCTCCATGATAAAATATAATTAAAGGCAATTTTTTAGCTGGAGCTGGGTGATAGTGACGTGCTTGTACGATACCACTATGCAAGGGTAACTGAATATCTTCAACCTGGCGAATAGCAGTCGGTTTGGATTTTAGCAATCGCATGCTTTGTTCAAAGAAAATACGTGACTGCTCAATATCTTCTCTAACTATTCCAGTTTTGCCCTGTTTTAACTGTACGGCCATCAGACATTTTACAAAGGGATCCAGTTCAGGATAGTGGTAAGGATAATCCAGACTTCTGACTATTCTTTCCTGAGCAATTTTAGGTAATCGGTCCAGCAGACGCGCTGCCACCCCTTGACCCTTCTCCATCATGGCCTGTAATTGCTGACTCGATATCACCATAGCTTCCCATCCTTATTCGCTTAATTCTTCATATTTTCTACATGATCAGGGTGTATTTTGACCATATTCTTATATAAGTGCCCACATCGACATACAAATTTAGGCAGATCAATAAGCTAATCTCATTTTATCCCACTGTCATTGACAATTTAAGCTGCTGTTGAGGCATAAATTGTAGGATTGACCTTAACAAGGAGTGCTCACCTATGGCTGGAAAACTGATATTCGTATCAATTGCGACGAGCTTATTGGCTGTAGGTTGTGTCGCATTCCCTGAAGATGACTATTATGACGGACGTTATAATAGAGCTTATGACTATCGCTATGACCGCGATTACCGTTATGACAACCGTTATGATCGGCAGCGTTGGGAATATGAACAGCAACGACGTTTACAGCAGGAACGTCGCCGAACTGAACTGGAACGTCAGCGACTAGAGCAACAGCGACGCCAGTTAAATGATCAACGTAGAAAACAGATTGAGTTGGATCACAGACGTCAGCAGGAACGCCAGCGTATTGAACAGCAACGCAAAAAAATCAGTAGCAGCCAAGCGGCTAGAAACCGAGCCGAGGCAGAGCGTAAAAAGCGTGGACAGCACGCAGATACACGTCGCCGAGCAGCTAAACAGCAGCAACGACGTAAAGCTGAACAGAACCGAAATGAACGGGTCAAACGCTGGCAGGAATCACGTCGCTAGAATAGTAAGATTAATCTAAAAAGTTGAAAGCGACTTAAACGGCCACTGATCCAGACAAGTTTCATCTATAAAAAAGCCCGATCTCGGGCTTTTTTTCATGTCTTTATGAACAGAAATAGATGTTAGATAGCTATTATAGAATAAAACCCCTGAAGCGTATTTCTTCAGGGGTTTTATAGGGTTGTGTTTAAACGAACATCCTCTCGTTTATATGCTTCTCAGCAAATTTTTAAGAACTTCCTGTTCTCGATAAATCAATATTAGGCTGATTCGAGCATCTAACAAAGTAGATATTGTCCTGAATCCTTGTAGGCTTTAACTTACAGCTTTTCTATAAGTGACTGATCACTAGAATGTGAGAAGAAAATTAATAAATTTTACGCAAAAAAAAAGCTTATCTAGAGAGGATAAGCTTGAAAAACACATTTCAAAATAAGAAGAAACTACAGCGATAGAATCTGAAACGAATAATACGAAATTGATCATTTTTTGTGAAATACTTTATTGCTTAGTTATTAATCGCTTTTATGTCTAAAAACAGTCAATATAAACATTCAGGCAAAAAAATAGCTGAGTCTTGGGGTATTCAGCTATAAAAGGGTAAAACGAATCAGGAACAGTAACCTAGTTCGGCTCTCTCCTTCTGAACCAGGTCACTGTTGATAAAGCTATGATGGTGCTTTTGATTTAATTTTTAAAACAGATAAATATTATTATTTATATCTAAAAATACGATTCAAAATTTTTCTGATTAAAAACATTATTTTAATGAATGATTTATTTTCTAAAAACTAATTTAAGTACTTATACATTCATCTCTCATCTAATTACTAAGATCAAAACTAACTAAAAATTCTGAGGTTTTTATCTTCAAAACAGAGAAATTGTCTGCTTTTTCTCATTTCAATCCAGTTTGGAACAACAGAAACACGGCCTTTTGCAATAAATCTTAAAATTAATCACTCATTTCGCTTGAATTTTGAAGCCCAGCCCCGACTTCTTTATGTAATTAAGAACTTCCCAAATCATGGCAGTTCAGCATTCACGCAGTTAGCACTGATACCGAAGGACTGTACATGTTTAAGAACCCATTTAAACGGAGTAAATCAATGGCGACTGAGCAAAACGATCAAGCTCAAGAACTTGAGCAAGAGCAAACGGAACAACAAACAGCTCAAGCTGAACCTGAACAAGCTGAAGTTACCGTTGAGTCTTTACAGGAACAAATCGCACAGCTTGAAGGCGATTTAAAACTGGAAAAAGCACGTACTGCAAATGCCGTATATGAGGCACAAAAAAGTGTAGAACGCATTCAGCGCGAATCAGAAAAGCATAAAGATACTGTTTTGGAAAAGTTCTCTAAAGAGCTGTTAGAAACTGTAGATAACCTGGAACGTGCAATTCTCGCTGCGGGTGAAGAACAAGGCCCGTTACGGGAAGGCGTAGAACTAACTTTAAAAGGTTTACTGACAACATTAGAAAAATTTGGTGTGGTCGTAGTTGATACCGAGAATGGTTTTAATGCCGAGTTACATCAGGCAGTTGGTATTGCACCAGATGCCAAAGCCAATGAGATCGGTACAGTCTTGCAAAAAGGCTATGCCCTGAACGGCCGTTTATTACGTCCTGCAATGGTTATGGTTGGCGCTTAAGCTAAATAAATTCGGGAGTTTGTGAAATTTTTTCTAAAAACTTACTTGAAAAAAATTGAACGGCTCTCATATCCGATAACAAGTAAATCCCTTTTAATTTCCCTTTGATAAGGGAAACAATTTGGGAATAAAAGAATTTTTGAGGAAACATCCAAATGGCTAAAATCATTGGTATTGACTTAGGTACTACAAACTCATGTGTTGCAGTACTTGAAGGCGACAAAGTTAAAGTTATCGAAAACGCTGAAGGCGCACGTACAACTCCATCTATTATTGCATACAAAGATGGTGAAATTCTGGTTGGTCAATCAGCTAAACGCCAAGCGGTAACGAACCCTAAAAACACATTATTCGCGATTAAACGTCTGATCGGTCGTCGTTATGAAGACCAGGCAGTACAAAAAGATATCGGTCTGGTGCCTTATAAAATCCTGAAAGCTGACAATGGCGATGCTTGGGTTGAAGTAAACGACAAGAAACTTGCACCACAACAGATCTCTGCAGAAGTTCTGAAAAAAATGAAGAAAACTGCAGAAGACTATCTGGGTGAAACAGTGACTGAAGCGGTGATTACTGTTCCTGCTTACTTCAATGATGCGCAACGTCAAGCTACCAAAGATGCAGGCCGAATTGCAGGCTTAGAAGTTAAACGTATCATCAACGAACCAACTGCTGCTGCACTTGCGTTCGGTATGGACAAGAAAGAAGGCGACCGTAAAGTTGCTGTATACGACTTGGGTGGTGGTACTTTCGACGTATCAATCATTGAAATCGCTGACCTTGATGGCGACCAGCAAATTGAAGTGTTATCTACCAACGGTGATACATTCCTGGGTGGTGAAGACTTTGATAACGCTTTGATCGACTATCTGGTTGAAGAGTTCAAGAAAGAACAAAACGTGAATCTGAAAAATGATCCACTTGCGTTACAACGTCTGAAAGAAGCTGCTGAAAAAGCAAAAATCGAGCTTTCTTCTTCTAACGCAACTGAAATCAACCTTCCATACATCACTGCAGATGCGACTGGTCCTAAACACTTAGTGATCAACGTTACTCGTGCAAAACTTGAAGGTTTGGTTGCTGACCTGGTTGCGCGCACGATTGAGCCTTGCCGTATTGCACTTAAAGATGCTGGTCTTTCGACTTCTGACATCTCTGACGTGATCCTGGTGGGTGGTCAGTCTCGTATGCCAATGGTTCAACAGAAAGTTCAAGAATTCTTTGGTCGTGAGCCACGTAAAGACGTGAACCCTGACGAAGCGGTAGCAATGGGTGCTGCGATTCAAGGTGCGGTATTGTCTGGTGACAAAACTGACGTACTTCTGCTGGATGTAACGCCTTTAACACTTGGTATTGAAACCATGGGCGGTGTGTTGACTCCAATCATCGAGAAAAACACCACGATTCCTGCGAAAAAATCGCAAGTGTTCTCAACTGCTGCTGATAACCAGCCTGCTGTAGACATTTCGGTTTACCAAGGTGAACGTAAAATGGCGCAGCAAAACAAACTGCTGGGTAACTTCCAGTTAGGCGACATTCCACCAGCTCCACGTGGTGTGCCACAAATTGAAGTATCGTTCGACATCAACGCTGATGGTATCTTGAAAGTATCTGCGAAAGACAAGAGCACTGGTAAAGAACAATCGATCCAGATCAAAGCAAACTCAGGTTTGTCTGATGCTGAAATCGAAGCAATGATCAAAGATGCTGAAGCGAATGCTGAAGAAGACCGTAAGTTTGAAGAGCTGGCTAAAGCACGTAACGAAGCGGATGCCTTGGTCTCTTCTGCTCAAAAAGCAGTGAAAGATCTTGGTGAACAAGTGACTGCTGACGAAAAAACTGCAATCGAAACTGCAGTGTCTGAGTTAGAAGCGTCAACTAAAGAAAATGATGTAGAAGCAATCAAAGCGAAAACTGAAGCGCTGCAAAACATTATCATGCCGATTACTCAACGTGCTTATGAAGCAGCTCAAGGCCAAGGCGGTGCGCAAGGTTTTGATCCAAACGCTTTCCAGGGCGGTGAAGGTCAACAACAAAAAGCGGATGACGGCGTTGTAGATGCTGAGTTCACTGAAGTGAAAGATGATAAAAAATAATTTGTCAGCTTAAGCTTAAAAAAGACCGCGCGAAAGCGCGGTTTTTTTTATGCCTAGACTTGAAGGAATAAATGGAAAATTACCAAAATTGGATCGTATTTTCAGGCAAAGCTGTTTAAGTTAAATCAAATATTAAAATATCCTGAACCCATGAAAACTCTTATTTTGTTGCCTTTACTGAGTTGCTTGAGCCTGACAGCCTGTAGCTTGCCTGTTTCAAATTCGTCCTCTCAAATCACTTCAACTCAATCTATTCCAGCTATTGCCAAATTATTTGATCAGGCGCAAAGCTCTGGTGTTTTAGTGATTCAGCGTGGTCAACAGATACAGGTCTATGGCAATGATTTAAATCGTGCAAATACCGAATATGTTCCTGCTTCAACCTTTAAAATGCTCAAAGCCCTAATTGGCCTGCAACATGGTAAAGCCACGACCAATGAAATCTTTAAATGGAATGGCAAGAAGCGCAGTTTTGCAGCCTGGGAAAAAGACATGACTCTCGGCCAAGCCATGCAAGCTTCTGCTGTACCGGTCTATCAGGAACTGGCACGTCGCATTGGTCTGGAACTAATGCAACAGGAAGTGCAACGCATCCAATTTGGTAATCAGCAGATTGGTCAGCATATCGACAACTTTTGGTTAGTCGGACCTTTGAAAATCACCCCGGAACAAGAAGTCGAATTTATCTCTGCGCTTGCTCGAGAGCAGCTTGCCTTTGATCCTCGGGTTCAGCAACAAGTCAAAGCCATGTTACTGTTACAGGAACGACAAGCTTATCGCCTGTATGCCAAATCTGGTTGGGGTATGGATGTGGAGCCGCAAGTCGGCTGGCTCACCGGCTGGGTCGAAACACCTCAGGACGAAATCGTGGCATTTTCACTGAATATGCAGATGCAAAGTAATATGGATCCGGCGATCCGTCTTAAAATTTTGCAGCAGGCCTTAGCCGAATTAGGGCTTTATCCGAAAGCTGAAGGGTAACGTAAATAGGCATGGGAAAAATACCAAATTTAAGCTATATTTTTAAAAATAAACATTTAAATAAAAAATATGCGTCTTTTGCTCTGTCTAGTCGTAGTGGTATTACTAGTTGCAGGTTTTCTGCATCTACAGACCCAGTCTCATCCGCAGCTAAAATTCAATTCTCTGACTGACCGACTCACCTATCCTTTTGATACGCGCTTACGCTTTAAAGTGGACCAGGTCGATCCGGGCTTTGGACTGACTCGTGAAGAAGTGATTCAACTGGCACAAGAGGCTATTGAAATCTGGCATCGTGGCACTGGCCGTGATGACCTAATGGTCTATGATGAAAATGCACAGCTCAGCATCAAGCTGATTTATGATCACCGTCAGCAGGAATATGATGCACTGAAAAAAACCACACAGAAATTACTTCGCGATGAAGCCCAATATCAACGTCAGGCAGAAAACCTGACCGCTTCCCGAAATCATCTGGATCAGCAACAGCGTCAGCTGTTAGAGCAGCGCAATCTGCTGCAACTCCAGTTCGAGCAACTCATGCTACGGCGCAATCAGCCGGGACTTTCTGCTTATCAACGTCAGCAGTTGCAACAGGAATTTAACGAGCTTCAATTCAGGTCAGAACGTTTCCAGCGTGAAGCGGAATATCTGCAGCAACAACAATTATCTTTTAATACTCAGGTTTCCGCCTATCAAAGCAGTGTTCAGTCTCACCACAACAACATCAATCAGGCACAGCAGCGCTTTCCGCCACGCCAGTTCCATAAAGGGATTTTTAAAGGCGATGAAATCCATGTCTATCAGTTTGATGCACAAGATGACTTACGTCTAACTTTGGCACATGAACTGGGTCATGCCTTAGGTTTATTGCATCATGGCGATCCTGAAGCACTGATGTATCCGGTACTGGGTGAACAAAAGCTGGAAAATTTTGAACTGCGACCGGCAGACAAAACTTTGCTATATACACGCAAATCTTAAGCAATTTAATTCCTTATAAGTTTTATGTCTTTATTATCTTTTTGAACGACTATAGTCGATGATTTCATGTTATTGTGAGCATCTATCATTCACTAAAGCCCTCTGTGGAGATCGGCATGAGTTATTACCATATCCTGATTGAAGCCAATGATCATATCAGTACAATTGATGAAACTCGTGATATCGAAATCTTTGATATTGTAGAACTTCAGCCTTATTTGCATGCGATTCTGCTCCCTTATTTCAATGAGCAGCTGATTGAACTTGAGGATGAAAATATTGCTTACCAGGACATTCTGCATTTAGAGGTGAGGCAAACTCTGCTGCCGATCAACGACCTGATTGAGGAAGAACAAAAACTGTTACCAAGTGATACCGACATTACTATCACAGCTTATGAGATTTTTAATAATCGTGAGCTGAGTCAGGATGTGACAACCGTGATCTTTGACCTGCTTGAGGCGGTGAAACTTGAGGCTTAACTATAAAAATAGCGTATAAAAAAGTCCTCATGATGAGGACTTTTTGATTTCTATGGCCTAAATCTCAAATCATGTTTAGATCGAGAAAGATGAACCACAGCCACATGTAGTCGTAGCATTCGGGTTTTGTACCACAAAGCGTGAACCTTCCAGCCCTTCAATATAGTCAACGACTGAACCTACCAGGTACTGATAGCTGAGTGAATCGACTAGCATCTTCACATCGCCGTTAATAAATTCTGCGTCATCTTCATTCTGGCTTTCAGCAAAGTTGAAGCCATAAGAGAAACCTGAACAGCCGCCACCAGTCACATAGACACGTAGCATAAGATCTTGGTTACCTTCACTGTCACGCAATTGGCGTACTTTATTGGCAGCATTGTCAGTCAGCACAAGTGCTTGAGCATTCATGATGGATTCCTCTGTTCGGTTCGGGCATCTTTAAAAAGAAAAGACCATATTTCAAGTATAGCATACTCAATATATGGTCAGTCTTTGTAAATTAAAGCTTAATCAGAGTAAATTTATCAGGATTGTTTATAATTTTCATCCTGTAGTGCACACTCAAAGTTTTTCGGGTCCTGCTTACAGCGGAACTGCCATAATAGCTTCATCATACGTTTGTCATAAATACCGCGCTTCGTCAGATCAATCCGCGCTTCACGCATCATTTTCTGATAACCGGGTTTGTCTGCTGCTGGAATATCCATCCAGTATTTAGAGGGAATATCAGCTTTCATTTTACCTAAAATTCCGAAAGCGCGTGGCAATTCCCCTTTCACCCATTCACGTGACTTTTGCCCAAAACCTGCCGGGAATTTATCTGGGCGGATGATGATATTACCTGTCACCTGTAAAATCGGATAATTCACAATCGCACCTTTGCTGCCTAGACCTTTATGCAGTTCTAAGGGTTTGAATACTGCAGCAGGTGCGCCAATGATATCAACCTGACCATTGTTAAACTTGGCACCGAAGTTGGTGACATCAGCGCTGACCGCCTGTGCACCTACCTGTTGCACCATGATTTTTTGCGCTTCGTCATAATCCAGTACAGCAATTTTTTTGCCTGCCGCTTTAGCTACAGTATTAATACTGCGGTCATTGACCAGCAGGAAAGCATCACCCACTGGAATGACTCCGGCGACTTCATATTTGCCTTGTAACATGTGTTTGGCAAAAGTCTTGCTTGCCAGTCCTTGCATTACTTTAACCGCCAGATTCAGATCTGGGATCGCACCAATGGCATCCAGTGAACCGGTAAAATTATTGAACTGGCGTCCGCGCATCCCCGTGACGCTAATACCATCACATTTCCCGGCTTTAAAGTCTTCTGCAACCACAGCTTCATTGGTATTTACCCGCAGCTCGATATTTGCACCCCAGTTTTTTGCAGCCAGCTGATAATCTTTCATCACAGCGTACACATCGCCATTCTTACCGACCAGATCAAATACACAGACGATTTGCTTCGCCTGTACTGTACCGGACGCTGCGACCATGCCTGTACCAAGTGCGAGCGCCTTCAACCAAGTTTTCATATTTTATTCCTTAAAAAATTGTTTTTGTTTTCTCAGGACTGCTGCATATCATTGTTTTTATGAGAAAGATGACAGCATGACTGATATTCATTCTAATCATTTTCAAGTCGCAGACAATGACAAAGTTGCCTGCCTTAACATAAAGAAAGCCTGGAATTTTCCAGGCTTTTTTCCTTTTAAAATCAGTTTATTCACCCGGCAGAGAACATTCGAAGTTTGCCTTATCGACAGAACAGCGGGCACGTTTCAGTACACTCATCATAGAAGCATCATAAATTCCCCGCTTGGTCATATCCATACGGCCGTCACGAAGCATTTTTTGATATTTGGTCTTGTCTTCTGCACTTAGGTTCATTTTATATTTGGCTGGAATACCGGCTTCTAAACGGTTGATCATCGCCATGCTCTTTGGCAAGTTCTTAACAAACCAATCACGTGATTTCTGTCCAAAACCTGCCGGGAAGCTTTCAGGACGGATCACAAAGTCTGAAGTGACATGCAGCACTGGGAAGTTAAACATCGCGCCACTATTGCCCAAGCCTTTATAGATTTCTAGCGGCTTATAAGCATAAGCAGGTGCACCTACCATATCTACCTGACCATTATTAAACTTGGCCACAAAGTTGGATACATCAGACACGACTGCCTGGGCACCTACACGCTGCACCATGATTTTTTGTGCATCGTCATAGCCCAGTACAGCAAACTTTTTACCGGCGGCTTTTTCAATCGAGTTGATGTTTTTGTCACGCACAAAGATAAAAGCCGAGCCCAGTGGTGCAATACCGGCAATTTCATATTTTTTGCCGCCTAAATTACTGACCATCTTGGCAGCATTACGTTTATCCAAAGCAAAGGTAATGGCACGCTGTGCAATCGCATTGCTTGGCACGCCGCCTAGCGCATCAATAGAGCCAGCAAATTTATTGTATTGACGTGCACGCATCGCCGTCATAAATACGCCGTCACATTTACCCGCTTTAAAGTCATTATCTGCAACTGCTTCATCCTGACGGGCAATCAGATTAATTTCTGCCCCCCATGATTTTGCTGCCAGTGCCCATTCCTGAGCCATCTGAAAAGACTCACCAGATTTGCCCAGTAAGTCGAAAACACAGATATCGACTTTTTTCGCTTGTGCTGTACCTGCGAAACTAACGGCAGAAAACGCCGCCAATGCTAGAAGTGTTTTTTTCATTCTAATAATCCTTGCAAAATCTTGTTCTTCGATGGAGTTTCCATACTTGTGACAAATATTAGCAAGTTTCTTTAAAAAAAATAGAGTATTTACTCCATTATATTTAGGGAGTTTGTCCCCTATTATCAAAATGTGTCCCGTATTCACATTTTAGATATAAAGAAATCCATAGATATCAATTTTTTAGCGACTTATTTAAAATCCTAAAAACTTACATTTTTTTAATTCAATTTACAAACAAATACATTAGATCACTATTCTCCGCCTAATGAGCATTCAAAATTGGTACGTTCTACCGTACAACGCGCACCTTTCAATACTCGCATCATATTCGCGTCATAGATGCCCTGATTAGTCAAATCAATCCGGCCATCTCGGAGAATTTTCTGGTAACTGGTATAGTCCTCACGACTTAAATTTAGCGTATATTTACCTGGAATTTCTGCTTCCATACGTTTAACAGTAGCAATGGTTTTCGGTAACTGTTTAATGAACCAGGCACGTGATTGTGCTGCAAACTTGTCCGGAAATTTATTTGGCCGAATAATTAAATCTGCCGTCACATTTACTACAGGAAACTTGATCATTGCACCTTTACTCCCCAAGCCCTTAGACAGTTCTAGCGGCTTAAAAGCATAAGCAGGTGCAGCCACAATATCGACTTCGCCCTGATTAAAACGGCGAATAAAATTAGAAATTTCCGACATAACTGGCACAGCTTCAATCCTGTTTACCATGACTTTTTGTGCATAGTCATAATGCAAAACTGCAAATTTCTTATCTTTCACCTGTTCAATGTTGTTTATGGCACGATCCCGTACAAAATATATGCCGTACCAATTTGCACAATTCCGGCAACTTCATACTTGTCTTTGCCAATGGTAGACACCAGACGTTTGGCATTACGCTGATCCAGTACATAGCTAATGGCTTTCATGGCGATATCATTGCTAGGCACACCACCAATAGCATCAATTGAACCGGCAAATTTGTTATAGGCCCGGGCACGCATGGAGGTCATAAACAGTCCATCACATTTGCCTGCTTTAAAGTCCTGATCGACTTTGGCTTCATCCTGATAAGCAAGCAGTTGTACTTCAGTCCCCCATTGCTTGCTCACTAACTGCCATTCTTCTAGTAACTTATAAGATTCACCAGATTTGCCCAATAAATCAAAGACGCAGATATCTACCTCGGCAAAACTCATATTTGAGGCAAGTACAGTCAAGGCTGCTAAAATCAAAGATCCTTTTTTCATTTTGCTCTACTCTATTTATTCTTGGTTATTTTTTACTGAAATTTATATTTCAATATCATCTTGTTTTGTCATTAAAAACACCTGTTCTATTTAAACACAGATTCAAAAATATGAATCTATGTTATGGATGAAGTGCAGGAGCCTGTGAATTCTCCAGCAAGATTTTTTTATTTTGATGGGCTTTCCTTTAGAATAGCGCCATTCTTATTGTCGAATGTCAGTACAGTTCCATGATTCAGTTAGATCAGTTAACCATACGCCGCGGTGGACGCATCCTTTTCCAGAAAGCCTCCATGCAATTGCATCCTGGATGGAAAATTGGCCTGACCGGTGTCAATGGAGCCGGCAAGTCGACCCTATTTTCAGCACTCTTGGGTGGGATTGAGTCTGACAGTGGTTCCCTGACCCGTCCTGCAGTCTGGACTGTGGCGCATATGGCCCAGGAAATCAAAGCCTTGAATATGAAGGCGATTGATTTTGTCCTGTCCGGCGATGAGGAATACTGGGATATCCAACAAAAGCTGAATCATCCTGAACAACTGGATGATGCTGAACTGGCACGCCTCTATGGCCGCTTTGACGAAATTTCCGGTTATGTGGCACCCTCTAAGGCTTCACAGCTGATGGCAGGTTTAGGCTTTATGGATTATCAATCCGAGCTGGATGTTGCCAGTTTTTCGGGGGGATGGCGTATGCGTCTGAATCTGGCGCGTACCCTGATGAGCCGTTCTGATCTGTTATTACTGGATGAACCGACCAATCATTTAGATTTAGATGCGATTCTTTGGCTAGAAGATTGGCTCAAAGCCTATGAAGGCACCTTGGTGCTGATTTCACATGACCGGGATTTCCTGGATGCCATTACCGATCATATTTTACATATCGAAAATCAGGAACTGACACTTTATACCGGTAATTACTCGACTTTTGAGCGTACCCGTAGCGAACGTCTGGCACAGCAGCAACAAGCCTATGAAAAGCAACTTGAAGTGCGTGCCCATCTGCAAAAATTTATTGACCGTTTTAAGGCTAAAGCCACCAAGGCAAAACAGGCCCAGAGCCGAATCAAGCAGCTGGAGCGTATGCAGGAACTCTCCGTTGCGCATGTAGATACGCCGTTTACTTTCAGCTTCCGTGAACCCACCAAAATGAGTTCACCATTACTACAGCTGGAAAATGCCGATATCGGTTATGGCGACAAGCTGATTGTACGTAATGTCAGCCTGCAAATTACTCCGAATAGCCGTATTGGTCTGCTGGGGATGAATGGTGCTGGTAAATCGACTCTGATTAAATCTCTCGTCGGTGATTTAGCTTTAATTAAAGGTCTTCGTAAAGACTCGGAATTGTTGAATATTGGCTACTTTGCCCAGCACCAGATGGATGCACTGGATGGCAGTGCCAGCCCGATGCTGCAGCTGGCACGTATTGCTGATCCTAAAATCAGTGAGGCCAGCTTGCGTTCTTTCCTCGGCAGCTTCGGCTTTAGCGGCGAACGCATGGATACACCAAGTGAAAGTTTCTCGGGCGGTGAACGCGCACGTTTAGCACTTGCATTAATCGTATGGCAACGTCCAAACGTGCTGATTCTGGATGAACCAACCAACCATCTGGACCTGGATATGCGTCATGCTTTAACGATGGCACTACAAGATTTCGAGGGTGCTGTCGTGCTGGTTTCGCATGAACGTCAGCTGATCGCCAGTGTCTGTGATGAGCTGCTGTTAGTTCATAACGGCAAATGTACTGAATTTGATGGCGATCTGGTGGCTTATGCCGAGTGGTTACGTCAGGCACGTGCAGAATTATTAAAAAATGCGCCTAAAACTGCTGAAGTGGTGAAAACACAGCAAGCTGAAGCGAAACCTATACCAAGTAAAATGGATAAAGAAGCCCAACGCAAGGAAGCTGCTCGCCAACGTGAGCAGACTCGGCCGATTCGCAAAAATATTGAAAAATGTGAAAGCCAGATCGGAAAGTTGCAGCCAAAACTCGCTGCAATTGAAGAAAAGCTGGCAGATACTGGTCTGTATGATGCAGCGCGTAAGGATGAATTGCTTAAGCTCATGAATGAGCAGACTGAACTGAAAGCACAACTGGAAACTGCTGAAGAACAGATGCTGGAACTGATGATGGAATTAGAAGAACTGGAACAGTCTTTCCAGGAAAGTTAATTTTAATATTGATTTAAAGCTTCAAGGATCAGTAACTACAGTTACTGATCCTTTTTTTATGGGTTTATATTTTCTCTGCTATTAGTAAATCTTTTCTCTTACCTATTTTCCTACACTTCTCAGCTTTGTTAATCATTTACTCGATTTTTGACATATTTTGTAGTGAATTACGCAAGTACTATATAAGTTTATTTTTTTCAACACTCGGCTTCCTTATTTCATACATTAATTTACAGCTTTAGCTCAGGTTATAAGGCTCTAATAAAAAGGCTTTTTAATAATCAGCAGCCTTATTTGAGACTATTTATGTTGAACTAGAGAGGAAATCCGCATGCGTGCTCTTACCTATCATGGTGCTCGGGATGTACGAGTTGAATCTGTTCCAGATCCAGTGATTCAGGAACCAGATGACGTTATTTTAAGGGTGACAGCCACCGCTATCTGTGGCTCAGACCTACATCTATACCGGGGTAAAATCCCGGCCACTGAAGACGGTGATATTTTCGGCCATGAATTTATGGGAGTTGTAGAAGAAGTCGGCCCTGCAGTGACAGAAGTCAAAAAAGGTGACCGGGTGATTATTCCCTTTGTCATTGCATGCGGTCACTGTTTTTTCTGTGAACATGAACTCATGGCTGCCTGTGAAAATACCAATACGGGTCGTGGTGCGATCCTGAATAAAAAACAGATTCCACCAGGAGCGGCCTTGTTTGGCTTTAGCCATCTGTATGGTGGTGTTCCGGGTGGTCAGGCTGAATATGTGCGAATTCCCAAAGGCAATGTCGGACCGTTTAAGGTTCCCGGCTCCTTGCCTGATGAAAAAGTATTATTCCTGACCGATATTCTGCCAACAGCCTGGCAGGCAGTAACCAATGCTCAAGTCACCCGTGGTTCTACAGTGGCAATTTATGGTGCTGGTCCAGTCGGTCTGTTATCTGCAGCTTGTGCACGGATGCTCGGTGCCGAACAGATCTTCATGGTAGACCATCACCCTTATCGCTTGCGATTTGCTCATCAAACCTATGGGGTCATTCCGGTCAACTTTGATGAAGTCGATGCAGCTGAATTTATTATTCAAAATACAGCAGGTTATCGTGGTGTTGACGCGGTTATTGATGCCGTTGGTTTCGAAGCCAAAGGCAGTGTTCTGGAAACAGTAATGACCAACCTGAAATTGGAAGGTTCGAGTGGTTCAGCGCTCAGACAATGTATTGCAGCAGTCCGCCGCGGTGGTGTGGTGAGTGTACCGGGGGTTTATGCCGGTCCAATTCATGGCTTCCTGTTTGGTGATGCCTTTGATAAAGGTTTGACTTTTAAAATGGGGCAAACCCATGTGCATAAATACTTGCCGCAGTTGCTTGAACATATTGAAAATGGAGATCTGTCTCCGGATGTGATTATTACCCATCGCATGAAACTGGAAGATGCTGCGGAAGGTTACCGTATTTTTGACAAGAAGGAAGAAGACTGTCGTAAAGTCATTCTGACACCGTAAATGTACTAAAAGAATAAAAAGCGCCTTCTAGGCGCTTTTTATTCTTTAATCAAGACAGATCAAATCACCTGTTTTTATTTTTCAATTTTCTTCATCAAAAACTCTGTTTAACAGAAGTTATTTAATTTTTACTTCTCTTTTTAACTTGTAGAAAATAGCTCAGACAAGTCCGAACATAAATGCTGATCTAGAAAAGTAACCCAAAGAATAAACCAGTAATAACCATATTTAACTCAATGATTTTAAAAATAAAATTAAATTTCACTTGATTATTAAAATAATTATGTAGTTTAACTACATTTAAATCTTCAAGAAAGAATATGTTCCACGCCAACTATTAAATAAAACTACATTAACCATATAAGCGGTTATTTTATATAATATTTATTTTAATTTTCTATAAAAACAGCAGGCAAACTAATCTATTTTGGACAGTTTTGGCTTAAACGCAGAAATCCTGCATAAGCTGCTAATTTAAATTTAAAACATTATTTTAAATTTAAAAATATTTACCCACAAGTCACCAGAGAATAAATTTGAATTTAAAATAAGAGCTGATTTAAAAGTGAATCTATTGTGGATAAATACTATCTTACTCACATAAATAAATATGGATAACTTTGGAGTTATCCACACTATTGATCAAGCTTTGAGCTTATTTAGGAACGGTACTATTCATACATATTTTGATTTATTAATTACTTTATTTTTATAACTTTGTTAAACAGTTAAAAATCTAGGATTTTAGAAATCGAAGTTCAATGATTTTCCATTCATTTGCATAGCGCCACAATTCCTGAATACGATGTTTATCTTTAGCTAAACCAGTCACCACACAACATTCCGTCTGATTCGCATTATATTCGTAATCTTCATATTCTACTTCAGGCTTATGCGGTTTCCAGACCCCATTCTTGACCGCATGCGCAATTCTGTCATAACGGACATAACTGGTTTCTACACGGTTTTTCTGCTCAAACACCACCTTAAAGTCTTCATGCTCATACTGACGCAGAACCTCATAATGACCGGTATAGAATGCATTGGCCCAAATTTTACGAACTTCTTCAAGCTGGCTATCCATGGATAAACCTCTTTATTGCTATAGGCTGGCCCAGATCAGACAAATACTGCGAATAAAAAAATCACCAGATAGGGTGCCAGAATCACTGATCAGCTGCTGAATATACTAACCAGTTAAAATGACATTAGCATAAATTGATCACAAAAAAAGCACCCCGAAAGGTGCTTTTTTAAGTGTATTGTGTATCAGTTATGCATCGATATCTGCGTTTAGAGCATTCTCTTCAATGAAGGCACGGCGTGGTTCTACGTCGTCACCCATCAAGCAAGAGAACATACGATCTGCTTCAATCGCATCCTGTACCGTTACCTGTAGCATGTTACGGTTTTCTGGATCCATGGTGGTTTCCCACAGCTGATCCGCATTCATCTCACCCAGACCTTTATAACGCTGGATCATCATGCCGCGACGTGAGTCTTGCAGGATGTGCTGCCATACTTCATGGAAGCTATTCACCAGAATCTTGCGCTCACCTTTTTGTAGGTAAGCACCCTCTTCGAGTAACGTGAACCAGCTCTTCGAATTCTTCAATAAACGTGCATATTCACTTGAACCCAACAGACCTGAATCCAGCAGATAAACATGTGGCAGGTTATGGATATAAATCGTGATACGTGGCAGATAAGTCACAGACTTGTTGCCTTCTGCATCTTCCTTCTCGAAGGTTTCAATACCCAGCTCAGGACGCAGGCTTGGTTGCTTGTCTTCGATGTGTTGACGCAACTGCATTGCCCAGTTTTCCACATAATCCAGATCATTTGCCTGATCCAGTTTAAATGCTTCAAGCGCCAACAGACCATCCAGCAATGTTGCAGGATAACGTAGCGTCAAACGATTCAAGCTTTTTTGCGAGATCTGGTAATCCGCAATTACATTTGCCAGTGCATCACCACGAATGGCAGGTGCATCCGCACTGATATGCAGTTCAAGTTCATCAATCGCATTCGAAATCAGGTAAGTTTCCAGTGCATCATTATCCTTGATGTACTGTTCCTGCTTGCCTTTTTTCAGCTTGTACAGCGGTGGCTGTGCAATATAAATATGACCACGTTCTACCAGTTCCGGCATTTGACGGAAGAAGAAGGTCAACAGTAAAGTACGGATGTGCGAACCATCCACGTCAGCATCGGTCATGATGATGATTTTGTGATAACGTAACTTGTCCGGGTTGTATTCTTCACGACCAATACCACAGCCCAGTGCAGTAATCAGCGTCCCCACTTCAGCCGATGAAATCATACGGTCGAAACGTGCACGTTCTACATTCAGGATTTTACCTTTCAGTGGCAAGATTGCCTGCATCTTACGGTTACGCCCCTGTTTCGCAGAACCACCCGCCGAGTCACCCTCGACCAGGTACAGCTCAGACAATGCTGGATCTTTTTCCTGACAGTCTGCCAGTTTGCCTGGAAGACCGGCAATGTCTAACGCACTCTTACGACGTGTCATTTCACGTGCTTTACGCGCTGCATCCCGGGCACGTGCGGCATCTATGATTTTACCCGCGATTGATTTCGCTGCTTGCGGGTTCTCTAATAGGTACTCAGAGAATGACTTATTCATTGCCTGTTCGACCGCAGTTTTTACTTCGCTCGACACCAGCTTTTCTTTGGTCTGTGATGAGAATTTCGGATCAGGTACTTTCACCGATACAATCGCAGTCAACCCTTCACGTGCATCATCACCAGATACTGCAACTTTTTCTTTTTTCAGAATATTTTCACTGTCCATATAGTTATTTAAACCACGGGTCAGTGCAGCACGGAAACCGGCTAAATGCGTACCACCATCCTTTTGCGGGATGTTGTTGGTAAAGCAGCGTACATTTTCCTGATAAGAATCATTCCATTGCAATGCCACTTCTACCCCGATCCCGTTCTCCGCCATCGTAGTAAAATGGAAGATATCATTCAGGTGAGTTTTGCCCTCATTGATATATTTTACAAATTCGGACAGACCACCTTCATAATCAAAGATGTGCTCGGCATTAATGCGTTCATCACGCAGTACGATACGCACACCGGCATTCAGGAATGACAATTCACGTAAACGGCGCGCCAGAATATCGACATTGAAAATGGTCTGACTAAAGGTTTCAGCACTTGGCCAGAAACGTACACGGGTACCGGTTCGGTCTGTATCACCAATGACTTTTAACGGGTACTGTGAATCTCCATGGCGGTATTCCTGCTGATGAATATGACCAGCACGATGAATGGTCAGTTCCAGTTTTTCTGACAGGGCATTTACAACCGAAACACCTACCCCGTGCAGACCACCAGAGACCTTATAGCTGTTGTCATCAAACTTACCGCCGGCATGCAGAATAGTCAGAATTACTTCTGCTGCAGACACACCTTCTTCAGGATGAATATCAGTTGGAATACCACGGCCGTTATCTGATACTGACACCGATTCATCTTCATGAATAGTCACTAAAATTTCATCACAGTGACCTGCCAGCGCCTCATCAATCGAGTTGTCGACCACCTCGAAAACCATGTGGTGTAAGCCTGTACCGTCGTCTGTATCACCAATGTACATGCCCGGACGCTTACGCACAGCGTCTAAACCACGTAATACCTTGATGCTAGAGGAATCATAAGCCTTTTCAATGGTTTGTTCTGGTTGAGAAGCAGCTTGATCTTCTGAACTCATGGTTTCTCCCTAGTGAAAAATAGGTCTATCCAAAGATGGGTAAAACTTTAAAATACTATTGCACAACAACCTGAACGATACCGTTTTCAACATTGAATAACTGATATGAGATAGACAAATCATGTAAATGCTTTTGTACTGATTCGTGGTCTAAAGTGGTAATAAAAACTTGACTACCAAGTTGGCTCAATCGCTCAATTAAACGTTGTTGGGCGGTTAAATCTAATTCTGCTGTCAGATCATCTAATAATACCACAGTTTCCTTATTACAAGAATGTAGCATTGCAATTTGAGACAGTTTTAACGCCATCAGCAGCAGCTTTTTCTGTCCACGAGACAGGATCACATCTGCATCTCCCAGAGGGGTCTTCAGACGCAAATCTGCGCGATGTGGACCATATTCTGTATAGCGTCTTTCAACGTCCCGCTCATGATGATTGGTCAGGTCATTGAGCAGGCCAGTTTCAGCATGAAAACCGGGACTATAATCCAGGCTAATCGTGAGATCTGGCAGCAAATGTTTCAGGTCTTCCTCAAAGAAAACTTTCCATTGCTCGACAATACCGATCCGTTGTGAATGCAGAATCTCACCATATTGACTGAGCATCTGGTTCCACGGCTCCAGCTCTGAAAGACTGAGGTAGCGCCTGGACTTTAGCAAGCTGTTGCGCTGCTTCAAGGCACGCGAATAATATTGCCAGGCATGATAGAATTCTGGTTCCACGTGGAACATTAACCAGTCCAATAACTGTCGGCGTGGCTTGGCACCATGATCGATAATATCGGTGCTTTGTGGATCAATCAGCTGTAAGGGTAGCAGCTTGGCCAGCTGCCCCTGGGTCGCTACCAGATCACCATTTACCTTGATCAGCTGCTCACCACTGGCCATTTTCTGCATACCGACTTTTTCAGCATCAGACTGGGCAAACACGATCGCATCCGCAGCACTGTGCTGAATGTAATTTTTAGGAATATGGGTACGAAAAGAACGCCCTGTGGCCAACAGGTGAATGGCTTCCAGAATAGAGGTCTTGCCTGAACCATTCTGGCCATAAAAAACGTTAAACGGCTGCAATCCCTGGAGAGCAACCGTTTTTAAATTTCGTACACGCTCTATATGCAGACGCGTAATATGCATGATTAGCTTGTGCCTGGATGCTGCCGCTTAAACGCGCATCGGCATGACCACATAAGTTTGATCAGTATGTGCAGGATCTTGAACCAACACCGACTGGTTTGCTTCGGTCATGCTCATGGAGACATCATCACCGTCCAGCACACCCAAAACTTCTAGCAAATATTGCGCATTGAAAGACATTTCCATTGGTGCATCCGCATACTGAATGGCGAGATCTTCAATCGCTTCATCCTGCTCCGGGTTATTGGCACGCAGTTGCAGTGAATCCGCATTAAAGTTCAGGAATACACCACGAAGTTTTTCATTACTCAAAATCGCAACACGTTGCAGAGATTGCTTGAATACATCATGTGCGATGATCACGTGCTTGTCACCACCACGTGGAATCACACGGCGATAGTCAGGGAATTTACCATCAATCAATTTGGTGGTGAAACGTACTGTAGTATCCCCCTGCTCCTTATCACGGTTTGGAACTGTGATAGTTACATTTAGCAATTCACGACCAATCAGCAATGATAACTGATCATCTTCAACACTAAGTAAACGCTGTAATTCACCTACTGCCTTACGTGGCACAATCGCCTGGATTGGCTGAGCTGCGGTTGATTGCGCAGCTGTTTCACACAGCGCCAGACGGTGACCATCCGTAGTCACTGCACGCAGCTGGTTGGCATCAATTTCCAGTAATGTACCGGTCAGGTAGAAACGTACATCCTGTACCGCCATTGCAAAAGCAGTTTTTTCAAACAAGCGTTTTAATTCACGCTGGGTCACAGTTACCTGTGTGCCCTGACTGTTTTCATTCGACAGCAATGGATAGTCTTCAGCAGGCAAGGTACCGAGCACAAAACGGCTGTTTCCAGACTTCAAAATACAGCGCTGATCTTCAGTAATTTGCAGATCTACCAACGCAGCTGATGGCAAAGATTTACAGATATCAACCAGCTTACGTGCAGGAACCGTGGTTTCACCGGCTTGCAAACATGCACCTTCATTCAGAGGCATACTTGCTACCAGTTCTACCTCAAGATCTGAACCAGTCACCGTTAATGCTTGAGCTGTCACTTGAATTTTCAGGTTAGACAGAATGTTTAAGGTATGGCGACGTTCAACCGCTCCTACGACATGTGATAGAACATTCAGTAAGCTCTCTTTCGCGATTTTTAAACGCACGGTACATTCCTCTGAAAACTGAAGATTAATATGGAAAAGTTAATTATTTAGCACTGTACTATGCGGCAAAAAAAGCCGCATAGCAAGCGCAGAATTTGAGCGTTTTGGCTTAGCTTTGCAGCAGGCGCTGCAGGTTTTTATAGTCCTCGTTGAAGATCGGATCTTCCTCACGCAGACTCAATACTTTTTCACAGGCGTGCATCACGGTACTGTGGTCACGACCCCCAAATGCCATGCCAATTTCCGGGAAACTGTCTCCGGTCAATTCACGTGCCAGACCCATTGCAAGCTGACGCGGACGTGCATAAATACGGGTACGTTTCGGACCGACCAGTTCTTTCAGCGGAATACGGAAATATTCACTGACCACACGCTGAATATTTTCAGTACTGATGGTGCGGGCGCGAATCGCCAAAACATCTTTTAAGGATTCACGTACCACATCCAGATCAATCGGTGTGCCTTTAAAGCGGGAAATCGCCACCACTTTGTTTAGTGCACCTTCAAGCTCACGCACATTCGCAACCACTTGTTGTGCAATAAACAGTGCGCAGTTACGTGGCAGATCCACTTCATTGCTTTCAGCTTTTTTAAGTAAAATTTCAATACGGGTTTCAATATCGGGCGGCTCAACCCCTACCGACAAGCCCCAGGAGAAACGTGAAACCAGACGAGGATCCAGCTCCGTCAGTTCTTTCGGATAACGATCCGAGGTCAGAATGATCTGTTTCGATTCGTCCAACAGTGCGTTAAAAGTATAGAAGAACTCAACCAGACTGGCCTCTTTACCCGCCAATAAATGAATATCATCGACCAGTAATAAATCCAGAGAACGACAGTTTTTCTTAAATTCTTCAACCTTGCCCTGCTGCAGCGAGCTGACAAAGTCCTGCACAAAGCTTTCTGCGGTCATATACATCACGCGGGCATTCGGCTTGGCTTGCAATAATGCATTCCCTACTGCCTGCATTAAGTGGGTTTTACCCAGACCGGTCGGGCCATACAAAAATAACGGGTTATGTTGAGATGCACCGAGCTGGGTCAAAACCTTACGGCAGGTTTCTGCGGCCATCTGATTCGAGCGGCCTTCCACAAATAGAGAAAAAGTGAATAAGGGATTCAGCTGACGCTTGCGGCTATTTTTAACCGATTCTTCTTTTTCTTTACGTAGGCGAGGCGCAGGCGTACTCACTGGCTGTGTTTCTAAAGCAGCCGTGGTGGTCGCTGGCTGTTCACTGGCAGATAAAATCGCACCAGGACGGGAATCCACCAGAATTTCGACTTTACGGATCCGGCCTTCAGATAACTGTTCCGCCAGAATCGAGATCAGCTCCAGATGATGTTCTTGAATGTAGCGCGTCCAGTAAGGGTTCGGTGCATAAAGACGAAGAGTATCGTCCAGTTCCTCTGCAACCAGTGGGCGTATCCACATTGTAAAGACATTTCCAGAGAGCTCTTGTCGCAAGCGATTTAAGCAGTCTGTCCAAAGCATGTGAATCCCCTATTCATTCCATTGTTTATTTAAAAGCCATTGCCGCACCTAAAAGCGGGTCGCCATTCTAACCAAGTTATCCACATCTGTCATGAAATATTCAGCATAAATCGTTCAAAAAGCGCTTTTCATGCATAAATTTAAATTTAAAACCTGGTGTGGATAAGTTTATCCGCAAGCTGTGGATAAAATATAGCACAAAGTTATCCACAAAGTATGAAAATTATAGAAACAGTTTTATCCACAATATAAGATTATGTTTATTAAAATTAAAAATGCATTTTCCACAGAAAAACAGCTTCCTAATAGTAATAAATTTAAATTTATAAATTTGAATTTATTTATAAGATCCAGACTTTCTGTGGATAACCAACACATGGTTTAAATTTAAATTCAAAACGAGAATCTAAATTTGAATTGTGTATAGTATTGTGGATAAATCTGTTGATATAGATGTTAATAACTAAAATATAATATTAAAACAATTATTTATATTGTGGTTAACTATTTTATTCACTCTTTGACTACACAATTTGAAAAGTATCAGGCAAGCCAATTCCTAGACTAATTTGAAAAGAAATATGCTTTTGCATTGACAGCTCAAGCAATGAGCACTAAAATCGCGGACCTTCATAGAAAGATCATTTTTGGAGTTTCGACATGAAACGTACATTCCAACCATCTGAATTAAAGCGTAAACGCGTTCATGGTTTCCGTGCTCGTATGGCTACTAAAGCTGGTCGTCAAGTTCTAGCTCGCCGTCGTGCAAAAGGTCGTCACAGCTTAACTGTTTAATCAGTTAGGCTTCGCCGACTTTGGGTGATATGACAACACTTTATGGTTTTGGCACAGAGTTACGATTACGCTGTGCTGCCGATTATAAAGGTGTCTTTGATGGTGCGCTTTTAAAAGTGCATCAACCCCATTTCTTATTTCTTGCAAAACCGTCCGAACTGCCAAATAGCCGTTTGGGTTTAGTTGTTGCCAAGAAAAAAGTGCGCCGTGCGCATGAACGAAATCGAGTAAAACGTCTTGCTCGCGAAAGTTTTCGCCTGCATCAACAGCAGCTCAGCGATCTGGATATTGTGGTGATGCCAAAAGCTGGTATTGATACAGTCCCGAATGCAGAATTGCACCAGCAACTACAATTTGCTTGGCAGAAACTCAACCGTCTTGCCAAAAAGCATATAAAAATAGCTCCCTCCCCACAAAAGTAGAGATGGCCAATGGTACGTTTACTGCATTGGTTGATCCGTTTCTATCAGATTGCGATTAGTCCTTTACTTGGACCACGCTGTCGTTATCTTCCAACATGTTCTCAATATTCCTTGGAAGCAGTCCATACACATGGAGCTGTGCGTGGTGTGTGGCTGGCTACTAAACGTATTTGCCGTTGTCATCCGTGGGGTGGCTCAGGATACGATCCTGTTCCTCCGAAAGCGATTCGTTTTATTTCATTTCAGCAAATAGATTCTCAAACGCTTCACGTTGCTGTACCCTTTCGTGATCGTTTATTGAACCAAAATCACTCTCACCACTTGGGGTAATACATATGCAACAATGGGCCAGGATTGCAATTCTCGGGGCTATGTTTGTTGTCGCATATTTGCTCATTTTGGCGTGGCAAAAAGATTATGGAAATGCGGAAGCTCAACCTCAGCAGGAAACTGCAGTTGTGTCGCAAGAAGTGTCAGCAGATTTGCCAAATGCTCAGACGGCTACCGCCGCTTCTGATGTGCCACAAGCAAATGTTCCAGCGCAGCAAGCCACGGATGCTACAGCACCTGTAAGTCAGCAGCTTATTTCAGTACAAACTGACCTTTATCATCTTTGGATTAATCCTAAAGGTGGTGATATTGTTCGTGTTGAATTACTCAATCATGACAAAAACAAAGACAGCGATGAACCTTTCGTCATGCTGGAAAGCGATGCGAAACGTACTTATGTCGCGCAGTCAGGTTTAATTGGTCTAAATGGGCCGGACAGCAGCCGTAATGGCCGTCCAAGCTATGAGCTGGAAAAAACTGCTTATACCCTGGCAGATGCCAAGGCAGTCAAAAATAAAGATGGCGAGAATGTAAAAGTTCTGTCTGTGCCAATGGTATTCAAGACGGCAGATGGTGTAGAAATCATCAAAACCTTCAATTTTACTGAAGGTGAATATCCAGTTGTCGTGAACCACAAGGTTATCAACCGCAGTGGACAGGCTTGGCAAGGTCAAATGTTTGGCCAGATCAAGCGTGACAATTCTGAGGATCCAGGCAAATCTGATCAAGGTATCTTTACTTTAGGTACTTTCTTGGGTGGCGCTTGGGGTACCCCAGATGAGCATTACAACAAGTTGAAATTTGACAACTTTGTTGAAGAAAAACTCAGCACTGAAGCCAAAGGCGGCTGGGTTGCGATGGTGCAGCACTACTTTGTCAGTGCATGGGTACCAGGTAACCTGAAACTGACACAGGGCAATGGCGAGGCCTATACGGCGAAGCTGGAATCACGTAAGTCAACTGATAACATGAATATCATTGGCTTTACCTCTCCGACCTTCAATGTACCTGCCGGTACTGTGGCTGAAATTGATGCGACCTTCTATTCTGGTCCAAAAATCCAGTCAGAGCTCAAAGATCTGGCAACAGGTCTGAACCAGACTGTAGATTATGGCTGGTTATGGCCGATTGCCAAACTGCTATTTGTTGGTCTGGAATTTTTCCATGGCCTGGTAGGTAACTGGGGCTGGGCGATCATTCTGTTGACTGTTCTGGTAAAACTGATCCTGTGGCCATTGTCGTCGAAGAGTTACCGCTCTATGGCGAAAATGCGTGTGATTGCGCCAGAAATGCAGCGTATGAAAGAAGAGTTCGGTGAAGACCGTATGCGCTTCTCTCAAGAGATGATGGCACTGTACAAACGCGAGCAGGTAAATCCACTTGCCGGCTGTTTACCGCTCTTGCTGCAAATGCCAATCTTCCTGGCATTGTACTGGGTACTGATGGAATCTGTGGAACTGCGTCATGCACCATGGATGCTGTGGATTCAGGATTTATCTTCAATGGATCCTTGGTTCATCCTGCCATTGCTGATGGGTGCAACCATGTATATCCAGCAGTCGTTGAACCCACAACCGACTGATCCAATGCAGGCGAAAGTGTTCAAGATCATGCCAGTGATCTTTACAGTATTCTTACTGTTCTTCCCGGCTGGTCTGGTGCTGTACTGGATTGTCAACAACCTGATCACCATCCTGCAGCAAAGCTTGATCAACAAGTCTGTTGCCAAAGATCGTGCACAACGTGATGAGGCAAAGCCAGTCAACTAAGTTGTACTGACGGGCTGAATAAATCCGCTTAAGATGGTAATCTTAGGCGGATTTTTTTTGGCTGTACTTTTTGTTCTTCTGCAGGTGAATTTTATGCTCAACCCAACCACTACGATTGCTGCGATTGCGACACCACCGGGACGTGGCGGCGTTGGGGTGATTCGTCTGTCTGGTCCAAAATCTTATGAGATTGCTCAGGCCCTGACCCGCAAAGACCTGCCAAAAGCCCGATTTGCCGGTTTTCGCCAGTTTTATGATGCGGCAGGTGAAGTCATGGATGAAGGTTTAGCGATCTGCTTCCCGAATCCAAACTCTTTCACGGGCGAAGATGTGGTTGAACTACAAGGCCATGGCGGTCCGGTGATTCAGAATGCCCTGCTGGCACGTTTGCTGGAACTTGGGGCAACAGCAGCCAAAGCCGGTGAATTCTCCATGCGTGCCTTTGAAAATGGCAAGCTGGATCTGGTCCAGGCTGAAGCTATTGCTGACCTGATTGATGCGACATCGCAAGCGGCTGCACGTTCGGCAGTACGTTCTCTGCAAGGCGTATTTTCGACCAAGGTGAATGCTGTACTTGAGCAGTTGATTCATTTGCGTCTGCATGTAGAAGCGGCAATTGATTTCCCGGAAGAAGAAATCGACTTTCTGGCAGATGGCAAGATTTTAAATCTGCTGGATGGCGTATCCAATGCAGTCACTCAAGTCCAGCAATCCGCACGTCAAGGTCAGTTGTTACGTGAAGGTTTGCAGGTGGTCATTGCCGGTAAACCCAATGCCGGTAAATCGTCCTTATTGAATGCTTTGGCCGGGATTGAACGCGCCATTGTGACCGATATTGCGGGTACGACACGTGACGTTTTGCATGAGAAAATTACCTTAAATGGTTTGCCAATTACCCTGACTGATACTGCCGGTCTGCGTGAAACGGGTGATATCGTGGAAAAAGAAGGGATTCGTCGTGCAATCAAGGAAATTGAACAGGCAGATCTGCTGTTGCTGGTCTATGACCTGAGTCAGGGTGATGATCCATTACAACTGGCACAGGAATATTTTGCTGAACATATTGAACCGAAACGCCTGATGCTGATTGGTAATAAAGCAGATTTGACCGGTGCCGAAGCTATCATCGGTGATTTTCAGGGTTTCCGTCATATCACTGTCTCAGCCAAGCAGGAAACCGGTGTGCAAGCGCTCATAGAGGCGATTACAGCGCATGCAGGCTTCCAGCCTGAAGAAGATACCTTTATTGCCCGTACTCGTCATTTAGACGCAATGAAGCGTACCCAGGTGTATCTGGCTGAAGCTCGTGAACAACTGGTAGTATATAACGCAGGTGAGTTAGTGGCAGAATCCTTGCGTCTGGCACAGAATGCTCTAGGTGAGATCACCGGTGACTTTAGTGCGGATGACCTGTTGGGCAAGATCTTTGGGTCGTTCTGTATTGGAAAGTAATTTCAATTTAAGCCTATATTCCAGTAAATTCTAATAAATTCCAATGATAATTAAATAGCATTAAGTTTTAATAGCTTAGTGCTTTTTTTATGCATTTTTATTGTTCCAATATGTTCTATGCGTTCATCTAGTGCTATGATTTTTTTAGTCACCTACTAGCTACGTGACAATAAAATCTTATTTTTATGCCTGAGTGACTAGAATAATGCCAAAAATGAACGGCCTGTTTTTCTCTACTGATAGAGAGATTCAAAACCTGAAACCACAGGACAAACGATATTCAGTTAAAGACAAGCTGAATAATGGGCTGTTTATTGAGGTGAAGGAATCAGGCGTTAAGTCATGGCACTACCGTTATTCACTGGCAGGCAAGCAAGAAAGGCTTGTTCTAGGTCGTTATCCTGACTTGTCATTAAAGGATGCTAGACAAATCAGGGATGAATCCGCCTCATTGGTAGCTAAAGGTATTTCACCGAAACAGGATAAGGCCAAACCTAAAGGCATTTTGTTCAAGGACTACGGCGAACGCTATTTAAAAGAAGTCATTAAAAAAGACCGTAAAAACCCTTACAACATGGTTTTATGCCTGAGCAATGATATTTATCCAATGATGGGCCACATCCCCTTAGATCAGGTCAGCATTGAAGATGTACGCCGTACAATATGGCGCAAAAAAGAACAGGGATATGATGCAGCAGCTAACCAAGTCAGAGGCTTGTTAAAGCGCATGTTTGATTATGCAATGACTTTGGGCCTCGTACCTTATAACCCTGTTTTGGCTATCCCATCACGGCACGTACACAAGGCAAAGCCTAGAGATAGATATTTAAGTACAAATGAAATCCGCACCTATTACACCACCTTACTAAATTCGAGAATCTATAGACCTAGAAAGCTGGGTCTTTTGTTGTCATTGCTGACATTGGTCAGAAAATCAGAGCTATTGAGGGCTAAATGGGAGCATATCGACTTTGATAGCCGTATATGGCTTATCCCTGAAACAAAGGCTGACAGTGCGACAGGTCATAGCCGTGAAATGGTCGTTTATATGTCGGATCAGGTGATGGAGATATTTAAGGAACTAAAAGCGATTGCAGGCAATGAGCCTTTTGTATTTGTAGGCAGAAAGCCAGGTACTCATATCAGCCATAACGCATTTAATACGGCGCAAAAGGCAGCACTGGCATTAACAGACTTGCCACCCTTCACCGTGCATGACTTGAGAAGAACAGCCAGCACTCATCTAAACGAGCAAGGTTTTAATAGTGATGCAATCGAGGCTTGTTTAAACCATACAGCCAAAGGCGTAAGAGGTATTTATAACAAGGCTAAATATGAAAAAGAACGTACAGAGATGATGCAAAAGTGGAGTGATTTTGTATTTAGCCTGATTTATGAACCTAATTTGATTTTCTTTAATACAGTTAAGGTAAAACGTACTGGATAATATTGTAACTAATTGTGTTCTTTCGGAAAGGGAATGCAGCTCAAAGCAACTAAAAGCAATTCAAACCAACTAAAGTGAAGTATTAAATGTATATTTATTCATCATTAGGATATGATTTTAAAATAACATTTCTTTTATTCTCAAATACTTAAATTTGCTGCGCGACAACAATTAACGCACTTGTTGGGTAAAGAGGTAGCCATTTAAGCATAACTCTTATAAAGTAAAACATAGAAATCTAATACATTCATTAAGAAGCATTTATGTCTAATGAGTGTAGGAGAAAAAGAAAAAGGTCAAACACGCCAATGCTTGACCCTTTTCATGGAACAGGTGGCTTTAGTAACGCCAATTACTAAATGCCATTAATTTTTAACCGCCGTTGAAAGGGCACAAAACTAAAGGAAATTTAGAAATGTAAAACGATTAAAAACTAATTTTTATCGGATTGCCGATAGTGGTAAGCGGACTTACCTCTTAGGTAAATAGTAGTTCAAACATGGCATAAGTCAACATATTGTTTACGAATGGAAGCATTCTTTGTTAGTCTTTGAACATATTGAATAGCTATTAACTAATTATATCTAATTAATAAAACTTAGTTTTTTCTCTTGTAATTAATTTCTATTTCTTATTTTGTGTCTAGGCATTTCCAATGTTGGAGAATGTTTAGATGACTTTATCTAAAGAACAAAAAATCGAAAATGTACGCCTGATCCGCCGTAAAGAAGTGCAGGCCAAAACAGGCTTAGGTGCATCTTCTATTTACGCAATGATGCAGCAAGGCACATTTCCCAAAGCTATCAATATTTCCGAGCGCCGTGTTGCTTGGATTGAATCTGATATTGATTTATGGATTTCTGAGCGCATCAAAAGCCATAAGGCCACCATTGCAACGATGGAGGCTTAATCATGGAAATTACCCTACAGGATGCAATCAGCATCACCCAGCAGGCACAAAGTAGACTTGAGCAGATCTGCCGTGAAGTAAACCGCGAACAGATAAAGAACCTTTTTATTGATGTGTCCGATTTCACGTGTCTAGCCCTTGAGTGCTTCACTGATGAGGTTAAAACAGAAGCCAATACAAAACAGATTGAGCAGGCAATTGACCTACTCGACCATGTTTCTATCCGAGCTTCTGAACTGGGCCGAGAAGTATTTTTAAAGCCTTATTCAATTGATGACTACCTAAAGGCCGAGGCTAACAAGCTAAAGACCTTCACACAATTGGTACTTGATGTATTGAGTATTACAAGCCCAGCCGATCTATACGCCTATGCACTTGCATCCTACTGTCCGACTGGTGAAGCAGATCAGGAAGCAGACCTCATCGTAAGTGATGACCCTATGAAGTTTTTAGAGATTCGGGGCTTTAGTGTAACAGTCAAAGGGCTACGTGAAGAACGCGCTGACATGATGAAACATGCAGATGCTAAGGATGTTTTGATAGTTCATATCGGAACCATTCACAAGCTAACTGATGCACTGGCAAAAACAGGAGCATAAGAACATGAATAACACCCAATTAGAACAGATTTTAGAACACCTCAAGCAAGGTAAGAGCATCACACCAATTGAAGCACTGGAGCAGTACGGCTGCTTTCGTTTAAGTGCGGTTATCTTAAAACTACGTAAACAGGGCTATGACATTGTGACCCATCATGATCGCAATAGTTCAGGCATTGGCACCCATGCACGTTATGAGCTTAAGCAGGTGGCAGCATGAACGAATATGTAAACCCTGAGTTTTTCAAAGCCTTCGACCACTACAAAGCAATGCTGGACCAGTATGGGGAACACCACCCCATCACTGAGCAAGCCCTCATTTTGACAATGCACTATACGCCTGAGCATATCAAAGCGGAAATGCACCAAAAGGCCAAAGAGTTAAACCTACTGCCACCGCCAAGCGGTTACACGGATGACGGCGAACCTATGTACCAGTTAGAGGACATTGCAAAGCATTTCGGCATTACTTTTGAAGAAGCGGAACAGCAGTTATTGCAAATGATGAGTAATCGTCAAAAGGTTGGGTTACCCAATGACGGCGTTTTGATTGATTCAAATATCCATATCAACCGTGTGCAGTGAGGGCGTTACTATGAAAGGTTTAATCATCTCTCAATACAATGGCCAACCACTCAGCTTTAATGAAAATGGCTGGTTTAATGCTACAGAAGCAGCAAAGCGATTCAACAAGCGTCCTAACGACTGGATTAATTTGCCTGACACTCAGCGATATATTGAGGCATTAGTTAAAAGAGAAAAGCAAAAAAGTGATACGGGATTATCTGGTATCACAAATTTTATAAAAACTAAGAAGGGTAATTCTAGTTCTTTTACCCAAGGTACATGGCTTCATCCCAAGTTAGCAGTACGCTTTGCCCAATGGCTCGATATTGATTTCGCTCTTTGGTGTGATGAGCAGATCGATCATTTACTTCGCGGCAGCCATCCAATATTTGATAAACGCCGTTTACGTCACCAGGCTGCTGCAACCTATAAGGCAGTATCAGCAGTACTGCAATTGTCTAGACAACAGCAAGGTAAGGAAACTAAACCTCATCACTATATGAATGAGGCGAGGCTTATCAACTGGGCTATGACTGGTCAATTTACTGGGCTAGATCGTGACACGCTTTCATATGATGAACTGGATTTGCTGGCAGAGTTAGAAGCCCAAGATCTAATTTTAATTGGCTCCCAATGTACCTATGAGCAACGCAAAACAGCATTAAATCTATTTGCTCAAAACTTTAGATCTAGTCGCCCTGTATTGTCTCACCAAACAAATGTCCTGGAGGCCTAAAACATGAAAGATATCGTAATGGTCTCTTACCGGATCAATGATGAAATGGATACTGAAGCGGACTTAATCGTAACTGGGGAGGCCTGTAGCTTTGTCGAATTAATCTCTATTGGGGATGGGGTGCAGGCAATCAACGAGGGTATGGACCAGCTTATGAAGAATCCCAAAGCGAAAGATGTATTGGTTCTTCATGCCGGTAGCTTACAACGTATTTGTGACACGCTTATAGAGGGGTTTGAAGCATGAAAAAACTCTCAACCAAATCATTAAAACTATCTTTTATTCCGATAAAGACAGTTTTTCTTATTGCACTACGAAAATTTCGTAGTTATGATTGGCTTGTTCACCCACATGGTGAATTAGCTTTGACAGGCTATAAATCTCAACAGGCGTACTGTCCGAAAGGGCTTTTTTTGTGCGTAAAATCTCTATGCGTTCGCATCTCAATGGTGAAGCTGGAGAGGGACACATTTATGTGTGCAGGTCACCTGTTGAGCCTGTCTGTCAACCCTTTTCAGCTTTGCCACCAATTATTTGACAGTAATCGGCAAGGCTCCTTTAAATCAACAGGAGCGCATTAATCATGCCTACTCAAATCAAAAAAACCTACAACCCATCTCTAGGCTATACCAGTGCTTTTTTTGCACCCCGTGCCGAAGCAAATTATTTAAATGCCCAGGATGTTGCCTATGAATTGGTGGCAAGTGCAAAAGATATTTCGATTGCTACTTTTCAATGTTTTGAGGGTGGCAATAAATTAATGATTAAAGCGGAAATCGTTGCCAATCTTATCGCTGAAATTCAAACAAAATTGGAAATGATCGAGCGGATCCTGCCTTTAGCTTTCGAAAGTGAGGAGGCGTAATCATGTCAAATCAGATCAATTCTACAAATACACCTAAAAAATACGATGCTGGTGATTTGGCTGACGTGTATAGCGAAATGCTGGAACGCAGTGAATCCATCGGCTATATGCTGCAAGTTCTGCAAAATGAAATAACCCTACTGCCAAAACTCACAGGATTGGAAGAAGTCTATTTTCAATCAATAACGCGGTGTTTTGGTGTACTTGAGCAATTAAGCTACGACAACATGCAGAAATTGGCACAGGGCGAGAAACGACTGAGTGCAGAATGGGAGAAAATGAAAGGGGGTAGCCACAATGCTTGATTATGACCACCCCGAAGAACTAATAACACCCGAAGCTATTTTAGCTGAATGTGAGCAGCTTGTATCGTTTAATGATGCCTATTCATCACATCCATTAATACAGCGTTTTGGCAGTCCTGAGCATCCGATCCATATTGATACTGGCAGTGTAGATATAGACGGCGTTACTTATGAGCAGCCTTTGGTTATGCCTGTCTATGACGGGCAAATGGAGCTTGTTCAATGCGCTGTCATGCAAGATGGGCAGCGCGTGGCTGTCGTGCCTGATGGACTGGCTAAAGGTTTTGCAAGGTATGGTGATTTTGACCATACCCAGCCTGTCGTTATTACTTATAGCCTGGAATCATTCTTCAAGGTCGCACAGACTGGGTACGCCGTTGTATTGGTGCTACTGCCTACTTTATGTAATAAACACCAGGTAGAACTCAAGCCATTTGACTTTGAGCAAATCCAGTTTGTCATTAACCAGCTGTCACAGGCAGGTTATAAACAGCTTTACCTACCTGTCAGAATTGAACAAATGCACCTTGAGCCATTTAAAAAGCTGGAGCACAGTACGGCAGTTAGGCTGCTATGCCAGTATTTAAAAATGGGTATAAATGAGTTCGAGATTGGATTAAGCCAAGATGAAAGCGTCAGTGAAGTACTGGCGTTTATTGATGAAGCGATAGAGGCTTTACCTGAAAAGACCAATCTACCCAAAGGACATTTAGCCAAGCCGTTCAAGATGGATGACAATTCATTTTTGCATATCATGGACAGTGGCCTATATCTGATAAAGGAAAAAAGGGATGATGATGGCGAAGTTAAGCAGACACGTACCTTTATTTCTCATTCTGCAATCATTTTGGGTGAAGCGCGAAGCCAGAATAATGACAACTGGAAGCGCGTCATTCAGTTCTATGATAAGGACAATACCTTGCACCGCCTACTTATCCCTTATGAGCATTTCATGGGGGAAGCGCAGGAAGCCTTAAAGATTATTGCCAATCATGGGCTAATGCCCCCGCGTCAAGCCTACAAGAAAAATGTATTCATCAATTACATTCAGGACTACCCAATAGAGCAGCGTTTTAGGTGTGTAGATCGGGCTGGATGGCATGGCTACTGCTTTGCTACCCCCAATAAAACCTATGGCAATAGTGAAGATGAGGAGCTGTTATTCCACACTGACAGCAAAAGCCCCTATACCGTTTCGGGGAGTTTTGAAGAATGGCAGGAACTTAGCCGACTCATTGAGCCTCATTCATTGGCTGTATTGGCATTCTCATGTGCCTTTTCTGGCCAGCTTGTAACGCCACTGGCTATAGAAAGCGGTGGATTTCACATATATGGCACATCCACAGACGGGAAAAGCACCATCACCAAAGCATCATGCAGCGTGTGGGGCAATCCTAAGCATATATCCAAGTCATGGAGGACTACGGATAACGCACTAGAGAATGAAGCCGAATTGAGAAATGACAGCTTTTTAAACCTGGACGAATTGAGACAGGCCACCCCTAAAGCCGTGTCGGATATTGTCTATATGCTTACAGGTGGACAAGGCAAGGCCCGAAGCACCAAAGCAGGCAATAACAAAGATTCCAAGCAATTTGGCCTGATGTACACATCCACAGGGGAAATTACACTGGAGGACCATTTACGCCGTGGCAACATTGAGCTTGATGCAGGCTTATTACTTCGTTTTGCTCACTTATCCAGTGATGCCGGCAAGGGCTACGGCGTATTTGAATGCATTAACTATGGCAGCAATTCAAGTGATGTGGGGAACCGGATCAATGAGCTGGCATCAAAACATTATGGATATGCAGGCATCAAATGGCTTGAGTACCTGACTACTGATAAAGATGCAGTAATGCAGCAGGCCCAGAAATTACTAGACAGCTTTGTTGAGCAGCATACCCAAGCAAAGAACGGACAGGCCAACCGTGTTTTACGCCGTTTTGCATTAGTGGCCGTTGCTGGAGAGCTGGCAACATTAGCAGGTATTACAGGATGGCAGCAAGGACGCGCATTTGAAGCTGTAGCACAATGTTTTAATACTTGGCTGGGTAGTCTAGGTAATGGCGAGAACATGGAAGAAACAAAGATTCTGGAGCATATCAAGGCATTCTTTGAATCGAACGGAACTAGCCGTTTTGAGGACTTAACTGTAATCAGACAGGCAGACGGTGAAGTTATCCGCCCACGGATTCATAACCGTGTTGGCTATTACGATCCAGAAGGCAAGCACTACCTTGTATCGCCGACCATGTTTAAAAAGGAAATGTGTATAGGTATGAATGAGGCGAACGTCAAAAAGGTATTGATTAAACATGGCTGGATTAAAGAGTTTATTGAGGGAGACAAGAAGCTATATGTGAAGAAGTCCAGCAATACCCTACCTGATGGCACACGGCCCAGAATGATGCACTTTAGCATTGAGGCTATGCAGCACTTGGATAGCGAAATCTGAAAATAGATTTTATTGGGTGGACAAAGTGGACATGGTGGACATAGAGATAATATTTAAAGTTAAGACATTGTTATATATAGATATTATTATGTCCACTTTGTATAAATATATATATTTTAATAGGTGGACATAAGGTGGACATGACTTAAGGCACATATATCTTGTCCACCTACTATGATTTTAATGTCCACTTTTTTTATATATTTTTTTTCCTATGAGTGGACAGATTTAATTATTTAAAATCATGCATATATAAGCGAATGTCCACTTTGTCCACCATGTCCACCTAAAATTACACATATACAAGTACAAGCATATTAAGAGATTGAACAATGCCAAACGTAAACAAAGTAACTGTGATGGGTGTATTAGGCCGTGACCCTGAAACAAAGCAATTCCCCAACGGTGGCAGCATTACGACATTCAGCGTTGCAACTACTGAGTTTTGGAAGGATAAGACCACAGGCGAACGCAAAGAGGCCACAGAATGGCACAGAATCACCACCAGCAACCGCTTAGCCGAGATTGCTAGTAAGTACCTCAAGAAAGGCGGAAAGGTTTATATCGAAGGCTCATTGCGTACTAGGAAGTGGAAGGACAAAAGCGGATCAGAAAAGGAAATAACCGAGATTCGAGCCGATGAGCTGCAATTGCTTTAATTACTACCCCGTACCCTGATTTTAGCCAAAATATGCCCATGATAATGAATAACTAGCTGAACAAATGCAAAGTGTTTATATTCTATTGAATAGATCAATTTATTTAGCATAATTTATTGAGTAATACATAAATTTGGAGAATTTTGTGGCCCAAAGTAAAAGAACTATTTTAGTAAACAATATTGAAATTTCTGTTTCATCCGTTAATGAACAAGACTATATCAGCTTGACAGATATGGTTGCAGGTTTTGAAGGTAGTTCAGCGCTTATAGAGTCATGGCTTAGAAATAAAGATACCATTGAGTTTTTAGGTGTTTGGGAACAAATAAATAATCATGATTTTAATTCCCTCGAATTCGAGGGAATTAAAAATCAGGCAGGCTCAAATAGGTTTCATCTATCTGCAAAGCGTTGGATTGACTCAGTAAATGCTATCGGACTTGTCTCTAAAGCTGGGCGTTATGGGGGAACTTATGCTCATAAAGACATTGCATTTGAATTTGGTTCTTGGCTAAGCCCTGAATTTAAACTCTATTTGATTAAAGAGTTTCAGCGTTTAAAAGAACAGGAAGCTCAAGTCAATTCTATAGAATGGCAGTTCAATAGAGAGTTAGCAAAAGTTAACTATCGGATTCAAACTGATGCAATTAAAGAACATATAGTTGACTCATTACCAAAACCAAAACAAGGATTTGTATATGCTAGTGAAGCAGACCTATTAAATATGATTGTATTTGGTCAAACAAATAAGCAGTGGAAAACAAAAAATCCGAATTTACAAGGTAATCAACGAGACCATCATTCAACTATTGAAAATACCTTACTAGCAAACCTAGAAGGTCAAAATGCTTTTTTGATATCTCAAGGTTTGAGTCAGGCTGAGCGTTATAAACAACTAAGCTTAATGGCAGCATCCCAACGGAAAAGCTTACAAAATTCTCCAGCAATGAAAAAATTAGAATCTCAATCTAATTTGCCGTTATTAAAAGATATAGATAAATAGTAAATATTTAAAAGCAGCCTCCTTCACTGGGGGCTTTTTATTGGCTGAATGGTCATTATCACCATGTAGGCACCCCCCTTTTTTATGGACTCCGAAAATTCGAAATTAAGCCAATATGAACTGCTCAAAATGCTCTTTCATAGGATTGTTTCGCAAATGCTGCTTTATGCCAAAAATGAGCTTTGGATTGATTTAGATCGGCACAGTCTAATTAGATAAAAATGCTTCTTTCATAGGGTTTGTTTCGCAAAAGACATAAATGGAATAATTACCCCCTGTTTTGTCGTTCTACGTCGTACAAAATCCGTATCAGTACGTATCAGTAAATGGCCTTAAATTATTCTTTACGGCGCTTATTTCGTTTCCTTGATGTGCAACCAGTAGAAAGACCATCAAAACAGCTTCAAAGCTATATGCAGCAAGGTTTACCGTTTCTTGACGGTTGCTTGATTTCATCAAGGTACATCAAGGTAAATCCCTGGGTTTTGTATAGCTACGTAAAGAATTTTGACCTAATTTCTTGTTTTACAGCACTACATTAAAAAGACCATCAAAACTATGCTCAAAACTAAGCACAGCAAGGTTTACGCCGTTTTTAAGGAGTACCTATCTTGTATGACTACGTATAACAAAAATGCCCCTATTTAGGGGCAACTTTAAAGACAGCTAGACTGATTAGGCGTATAGGATTCTTGTTTGAGCAGATCTGCTTAGATTAACAAACATATTGTTCTTATCAACTGGTTCTACGATCAATCCCAAGTCTGCAGCGACCTGTTGAGCATATTCACCGATTTTGTAGAAATCAGTGTTCTCTACTATGCCTGTATCTACCTTGCTTTTTAATGAAGATAGCATTTCATTCAAAGTGCTTATCACGTCATAAAGCTTATGTGAGCTTACTTCATCGCTAATAATGGCATCATCCTTGGTGGACAAATCGCCCAAATAGTAGGATGAGTATTTAAATAAGTCTAAGACTAATATTGCCGTATTATTGAATAAGGTAAGGAATCTTGAATTCTCTGTACTCCCTAAATACTCCCTGAATACTTGCTTTATGGAAGCATCAAATTGATTCATTACATTTAAAAGAATAGACTCATATCTATCCTGCTGATCAGATCCGATCATATTTGCCCAACCGCATACTTGGTATTCGTCCCAGCATGTAAAGGATACTAAGTGCATAAACCCTTCCCAGTCATTTTCAAACCTATCTCTGGTCAACAATCCGGGAGAATTTTCAAGCATTTCTTGGTACCCAAACACATGACAAAACTCATGAAATAAAGTATGGAGGAAATCACTCACTACCCTATTCATATCTTCTTGAGAAACCGGTCCAGTATATTCTTTTAAAAAGTATTCGAGTCCAAGATGCCTGCAGTTCACAATAATGTAATTTCGACTGTAATCTCTATCAATATGAGTAAGTGTCATTGCAATTCCCACCGCAGCGCCACTAGACGGAGTGAGATAGTCATTAAAGGATTTCAGTTCTTGTAGGTACTCTTCATCCCCTATTGCAAAGGAAAGGCCTTCTAGAGTTGAGATATCGATAAGTTTCGAAAGCTCAAAAATAGATTTATTAAAAAATGGACTGAGTTGATCTACTAATGATTGATTAAATCCAATTAGCTTGAAACTAAATCCTTCCTTTAAAGAACTCTTATTTTCCATTTTTCTATTTACTCTTTGGTAGTGAGGGAAGTATCTAATTAATAAGGACCAGTCTAAGATTTGAGCCTTGAAAATCATCTCGAGATTCTTTTTTTATTAATATCAAGTAGATTATTGAACCCTATCAAGCAAAGCTTTCAATGTAGTAATAGGCTCAGAAGCTACCCCCTTTACAGAGTAAAAAGACCCTTCCCTATATCCATCCGATATAGTTGATACACGATATTTAGCATTTTTCGCCTGCACTAACTGTTGCAGGTAATCGACTGGGATTATCGCTAACGCCGTAGTATTGGATAGACGCCCTTGTCTGCTCACTTTATTAGAAAGAATATCAACATTAAATTCAGTTATATTTCCATCAATATTGAAGGCTACAGACTTAATATTCGTTGCTGCATCGCCATAAAAAATAGATAACCCTACATTTTCTGGCGCAGTGCTTGTCCATGTGCCCCCGAATGAAACAAAACTTAAAGCTGTTTTCTTATTATCTACCCATGTACCATACGGCTTCACAAAACATATAGTTTCATTATTAAAGCCACTCACCTTGCATTCAGGCTCATATTTATTTTTAGCTTCAACCTGTACGGCGAGCATTAATAAGCAAATTACTAATATTTTTTTCATGTGAATACCCTCTTATAAATAAACACAAGATACTAATTCCCTGTAGAAAAAGAAACCAACCTACGCTGATTTCTTACTCATCTTCTTATAAGCCTCATCAATAAACCGGTTATCCAGATCAAAGATGACAGCATTAAAAATATAACGCTCTACTGGTAATTCATACTGCTCACAATAGGCATTCAGATCAGCAATGCTTAAGGCTAGTGGTGTGCCTTGCTCATATCTACGTGAGCGTGAAATGACATTGTAGGCTTCAATTAATGCGTTGGCTGTATAGCTATACTCAGGTCTTTTGACTTCTTCTGGCGGCTTTCTGCCTGTCGCTTCAGCTATTGCTCGTTGCTTTTGGTTGTGCTCGCCCGCTTCTTCTTCACTGGCGAACTGGAGGTATTTGTAGAGTCCTTGGACTTTCCCAATACTTCATCTCGATAGCTATTTGCTTCGGATTGTATTTGGTCAGACTGTGCTTTCACAAATGCCCAGATTGCCACACCGATGTCACCCATGTTGAAAAGCTTGGTTGCATTCTCAGGTGAACATTCCGGTTCAATTTCCTTGCCATCCTCAACAAAGACAACACCTTTCCAGTCGGCTACCAGGTGACATGCAGCAGCTTCAAGCAGCAGCTCATGATAAAGCTTGTCATCACTACCAGCAGTCGCCACATCATAACCCTTAGATGACAACTGATTTCGTGCACGTTCAACCGCTACCCGGTAAGCTTTGTAATCAGAGCCACGAATCTTAAATTCAGCTAATACATTTCCCTCGCCATCTTTATATTCTTTCCAAAGCGCGACTTCTTTGCTTTGTTGAATTGCTACTTTTAAGGTCATATTTATTCTCCAAGAAGGACTGCCCGAAGGCAGTTTATTTTTTACGATTAATCGGGGTTTTTTAAATCATTAATATGAAAATCAAAAAATTTTTCCACCATCTCAAGACTTAACTTTCCTTCCGGTTCGCGATTCTCGATCAAGTGCTTTTCATTTCCAGCCTTGCCGTCCAGCCATTCTAAAACGCTTTTCGATTTTGGCATCCATCATTGCTTCATTCTGTTTACGCATTTCCTGAAGGTAAACTTTAAGCTCATCACCATCCCACTCTGAAGTTGCATTAACCTCCTTTGTGGTTTGATTGATAATAGTGACTTTAGGTTGAATGACAGCTTTTCCACCAGAGCCACCCGAATTAATCGCATTCACAGCGCCCATACCGACACGGTGGGTATCTCTAGCAGCATTAATACCAGCTACACCACCATTCGCATAACTACCATTCTTGATGGATTTTCTCAGCCCTTCAAAGCCTTGCGGACCACCAATGGCCATCATCTCTTCTTTAGTAAGAACACCTTCCCACTTATGAACGATACCTGCCGGTTCATATTTACCGCCATAACCAGTGAACCCTCCTTCAGCAAAGCCTTTAGGGGTAGCAGCCTGAATCAATGAAACAAATGTTCCAGATTCTAAAGTTGCTATTGCAGCTGCAGCAGCCTTTTGATACCAAGTTCCTGGCTCATTCGCATAAGCATCAGATGCGGACTTCCAGACGTTCATACCTGCCTGAGCAAGAGCGAATGACCGCTGTGCTTCATATAAAGCACGATATGCAGATGATGACTCACCAAGCATCGCACCAAACATTCCTGAAAGTGCGCCTGTTACCTGTTGACCATAACCAAGTTGAAGACTATAAGACGAAGCCTGATAATCGGATTCAATAGCTGTCATCCGGTCGTGATGCGCCTGCCAAATCGCTTCACGCTGCGCTGCAAGTTCCTCCATATTGGCATTAGGATCTTGAGCGGCCTGATCCACTTGACTCATTTGCGCATCAAACACATCCTGAGAAGCGTCATATCGGCTAAATCTCTGTTGCTCCAAGCTATACCGATCGCCAGTGCCATTCATTTCAGCCTGGATGCCACCCCATTGCTGAACTGCATTATTTAAACGTCTGCGATTTTCTTCCTCCTGCAAAGCTTTGCTTAAGGCAATTTCACGCTTTTTCTGGTCTTGGCTTAATTTGGAGTTTAGGAGAATCTGCTCGCGCTCCAAGCGGTAGCGTTCTTGTATGGCTGCGGTTTCGGACATAAGAGCTTCACGCATTTGAAACAAGCGAGTCTCCCACGCAAGAACCACAAAAGCCTTTTCCTGCTCATACTGTTCTTTAAGTGCTTTCTCGAAAATCTTCTTCTGATCTTCTGAAAACTTACCTTCAGCTGTTAGGCGTAGAACATTGGTGTCATAAGTGTATTGAAGCTTCCTTTCCTCAGTCCACTTATGACCCTCTACATCAAACTCTTGTTGGAGTTTGGCCAGTTTGTCTTCTGCGTCATATCTTTCTTTAATTTTAGGAATCAAATCATTTTGACTAAGAATAGTTGCCTGTAGAATCTCTTCATCACGTGCCTTGCTGCGGGCAACTGCTTCGGTATCGTATTGAGATTGAAGCTGTTCAATTCGATCCAGGAGGTCTTTACGTGCCTTGTATGCCTCATCGTCATACTTGGCCAGATCCTTGATTGAACTAAGGGCGTTTTCTGGGTCACCTCCTAGAATCTTATTTAGGGAGTTGTAGTAATTGTCTTGGCGAGCCAGGTTTTTTGCAGCCTTGTCTGAACCAATGTTTTTACCGTTGTAATCCCAGGCAATTGCATTTTTACCAAATACTTTTTCAAGCTCTCTATAACTTGAACTGTCTCCAAGTAATGCATTTTTGGAAGGGCTATATCTCTTTTCAGTCATTATCTCCTGAATAAAGAATTTGGCTTGAGCATTAAGCGCCTCTTGAGTCTGCTCAATATTGCCCTTTTTATCCAATACACCCTGTCCTTGAAGGTATTGAGTTAAAGACTTCGAACGTGAGCCCTGCCAAGAAATCATGCCTGAGTTGGTTTTTCTATTTGCAGCATCCGTATGACTGCCGAATAGGTTTTTATTCAAGAAGTCACCTTCTCGACCTACCTGGGCAGTTAAGACTCGTGCCTTAACATCATCAACACCAGCATTTCTAAACGCCTGATAGACCTTAAGCATGTTTTTAGTCTGCTCATTGGTCCCTGCCATGATTACAGCCTGTTTCTCAGCTAATTTGGCAGATTTCTCTGCCTCCTTGTTTTGCTCTCTCTTGGCTTGGGTTATTTCATCCTCTTTATCTTTGACAGCATCAAGGGCATTTTGTGCCTGGACAATCTGGCTAATTTCTTCAGTGGTAACGATTGCAGTTACGCCGTCACCCAATGCTTTTTGCTTGGCTTCCTGAAGTTTATTAATCTGATCAATGGTTTCTTTGGAGAAGCCTAGATTCATATAAGCAAGACGCTCATTTGCACTTAGAACATCCTGGTGCAAGCTATCAAAATAATCCTTTTGAGCTTTAGCGGCTTTTTGTGCTGCAGATTCATTCTCTTTTAACTCTTTAGTATTACCAGCAATTTTTGGCGAAGCATTCTGTGCCGCGTTACCAGCTAGTTTGACCTCAACTCCCAATACTTTTTGAGCTTCAGCATTTTTCTGAGCTTTCTCTCTGGCTTCATCGTAACTGTTGATTAGATCCAGGCCTTGAGACTTCTGTTCTGGAGTAAGTAGCTTGAGCTTATTTAAACGCTCAATGGCATCTGCCTGTGACATAAGTCCTTTATGTACCTGGTCAGAAATTTCTTTAACTTCCTGATTGCCTTCATTGGCATTTTTAACAGTTCGGATAAAGCCATTGAAAGCCAGATTCAGCTTATTCAGCTCTTCATTCTGGGCCTTAAACGATGTGGCAAGGTCATCTTTAGTAACATCGAGCTGGACACCCTTTAAAGCAAGAAGTTCTTCTTTGGTCTTTTCAGCAACTTTGCCTTGCTCTTCAAGTTTTGCATTCGCTTCAGCTGTGCGCTTCTGCAGGTACATATAGCCTGCTGCTAAACCGGACACTCCTAAAGTAATGGCACCAATCGGCCCTCCTACCATTCCAAGCAGCATAGTGGCACGAGACCGAGCCTTATTATTGATTTCCTGAGCCAAGGTATCTGCATTGGTTGCTGCTGTGTGTGCTGCCGTAGCTTGTGTGGCCTTTGCTTCAAGTGGAATAACGGTTGCCTGGACATAAGCAAGACGCTGTATACCGGTCATACGTGCAGCTGTGGCTTTAGCATCTGCCAATTGCATCTGTGTGTATTGAGCAATAGAGGCCGTTCTTCTTGCTTCAGCGGCAGTTAATGTAGCTTGTGCCTCCAATTCAGAAAGTAAGCTATTTCTCTTTGCTACAGAGGCAGCGATAGACCCATGTGTAGCTATCGTTTGGGTAACAATTGTTTTAGTTAACATTGCTACACCGCCCACTACGGCGACATCTGCAACCAGATCGAGATTTTTAGCAAGTACACCGATTGATTCAGCAAGAATAGTCGCAGCACCGGATCCAGATGCAGCTTCACCTACAAATTTAGTGACGCTGTCACTTAGCACGTTGAGTGATTGTCCAACCGTTGTATCTGTCTTATTGAACAACTGATCAACACTATCACCAGCTTTTAATAATGCCTTAGTGATAACTTCGCCTGTCAGCTTGCCATCAAGCATCATCTGACGCAGTTCGCCCCGAGTCACATTCAAACCTTTTGCCATAGCACTAAGTAAACCGCCAGCACCATCAACCAAGCTGTTATATTCTTCAGCACGAAGGATATTACCATCGAGTGCCTGACCATACTGAAATAAAGCTCCTGCTGCTGATTCAGTTGAAGAGCCACTGATTGCAACCGCTTTGGATGTAATCTCAGTTAGACGCGCCGTTTGAGCCTGAGTCAGGTTTAGAGTTTTAGCGTTAGACATGTATTTGGAATACACATCATTGACTGCACTCCAGGAGGAAGCTGACCGTTGAGCAATAGCAAAAGTGTCCTGCATTGCTTGATTCAGTTCAGCTTGTGAATTGGTGACGAGCTTCAATTTGTTATTAATGCCTGTATAGACATCCATCTTATTGATAGCTGCACCCACCGTCACAATGCCGGCCATCTGTCCTACAAGCTGACGAATCCCGACTGACACTGCATCCATTGACTTAGTGGCATATTCACCATGTGTGGTGATGCCTTGCAGCTCCTGTCTGACCCTTTGTGCTGTTTTTTCAGCGCCTCTAGAGTCGATGACAATTCTTAATTTAGATTCTTGAATCATTTAGACCCCCTCACCCATTTCTGAGTTCAGGCTAAATGCTGAAGTAACGACCCAACCAAGAATTTCTAAACCCAAATTCCCCATAAGAAATAGCTTCAAAGCATTCTCAGGCGAATAATTTACATTTACCACTTCACCATTCTCTTTAAAGGAGATGTTTTCCCAGTCTGTAACCAGGTGATGACTGACTATCTCTGCAAATTGGTTAAAGAAGTCGACGGCTGAGAGGTCCCGGCTTACAAGGGTTAAATTAACCATAGCCAATGAATATTCTGGATTGTTTAGGGGCTTAATTTTGAATCGTGCACTATCTTTTGAATTCTGGTCTTTAAAAACTAGCCATTTGCTACAAGAGGTATTTTTCATGCTGATACCCCTGTATTACGTTGTTCTTTTTTAGTTTTTAACCATTGTTCCAGCTCCTCAACACAAAAAAACACTGGCGATTGTTTAGAGTCGCCTAATTTAATTTGCTTTGGAAAGGTAGGGTCTTTTAATTGGAGTTTTCGTAAGCCATCAACACTTAAGCTTAGTCGGGAGCATGTTTCTGATTTTTTGATTAACACTGGAGTGTACCTTTGTGTGGCTTCTTTTAAAGCGGTACATCCCATTATTCACATAATTATTTTTTAAAAAATGGAAAGTTATTTTTGCCATTATCAGATATTTGTTTTATATGGATTTTTTTGTTGAAATAAAGGTGTACTTAGAAAAAATATGTTTATTTTCTTCCGTCCATTTTGTACTCATACCTGTTACGACAAAGCCAACTTCAAAGTGCGGTAAACGAATAAAATCAATACCCAGATTTAATTTCTCATAGTCATTTTCCATAGCTTTGATATGTGCCACAAAGAGGCGACTATCCTGATCAAAAATCTGATTAGCTGTTAAATTATTATTTTTAACTGCTGGATTTTCTTCATTAACATTAAGAATAGTTATTTCATCTTCGAGCCCAAGGATATCTGAGGCCCAAAGATGAGCGACTGTTTTATATTCTCCCCAAGCATTCTGCAGAGACTTTAAAGACCCTTTGCTCTTGTACTGTTTTAAGCTATCTCTGTCCTTCTTCATATTCCACTCTTGGAACATGTACTTTGCTTTTTCTATTACTGGCTTTTCCCCTTGTGCACTCATGGCTAAAAGATGAATCAACATTGATCCAGCCGCATATCCACCACTATGAATAGCTTTCCAATTACTTGGGATATTTGTCTCTAAGACATATTTCATTAATTCTTGTTGATTAATATTTGTAGAAAGATTTTGCTCATTTAAAAATTTAAGAAGATTTTTAGAAAAATATGCTTCTCTTACTTTTGGATCTGATGGAAACAGCTTGTAGGCATTAAGCTTTAGACAGGCAACAGCAATAACAATATTCGGATCTAACATCGAACTATCAAAATCAATAATCATCTGTTCATACCTGCCATAAGCTGCTTATTATTTCCTAGATCTATTATACCTGGTATCTGGTTTTATGAGGTTCTAAAGAAGGGTTTTGTTGGGTTTGAACCTTATCATTTCCTAACAGGTACGCCGTATTAATGTCAGGTTTTGACAGGTTCGGTAGTTGGGTTTTATTGGGTTCAAATGTCAGGTTTATATTTCAATTTTTATGGATAGGTCCCAAAATTATGACCGTATATCCCATGTCCGTACTTTTGATCATTTTATATACCTGGACCATGTTACTACATCAAAAAAATGCTGTTACCACATCAAAACCTGTATATCTGATTTCCTGTTACCACATCAAAATCGACAGCCTTATGCCATGTTTCGACCAAATAAAAAATATAATTTTATGTCGATATTCTTAGTGAATTATCTTGATCATATTTGAATGGGTTTAAATAATCATTAAAAGCATGAAGCATGGCACAAGGTTGTGTATATTTGAGGCATTAGAAAAGTTCACAATAGCGGGCTTTCATTATCCACCACAACCTCATTCACATAGTCATTCAGCCAGTAGTTTTTTCGCCCATCTTTCATAGGTAATTTGATGCGGCCATCTTTAATACGGGCATACAACTCTTTTTGAGATATATTCATTCTAGTAGCAAACTCTTTTGTTCCGATCCGGTAATATTCTTTTTTGGCCAAAGCTTTTTCTAAACTTTCAATCTTTGAAAGGATAGCTTGCAGTAATTCAGTATTGCTCATATTAATCTCCTTATGCCATTAGCTTAATACTTGTATTGGCTTTTGTTTTTCTCATTTAGCAAATAACGCTGCTTAAATAACAAGTTTTGAAAAGTCCGAGCAGCAAATGAAAAGTAGTATTTTGTAGTAATGGGGCTGTTCTAATTTCATGTTTTATCAGGTTCTCAATGTCAGATTGTGACCTTAGCATTTCTTAGCATGTGCGCCGTCTGTAGCTATAGGTTTGATAGGTTCAGACTAACATTTACTAACAGGTACGGCGTTTGGAATGTTGAATTTTGCTAAGTTCAGACCATAACAATTGATAACAGGCACAACCGACAATCTAGCCGTAATCCTGCCGTTCTAAATGTGAGGTTTTGTGAGGTTTAAGCTTTGACTTGATCAAAAGGTGCATCATTTATAAAACATAGCTATATGGAGCAGTCAGGGCGGTTTTATGCATATCCTGAGTAACCAGTTCAAAGTGTTTGAATGTCAACAAATGTCTATACCCTGGGCAGTTTTAAATATTAGGTTTTATAAGGTTTTTAATCGATTGGAGAGCTAGAATGTTTAAACAAAAGTATGTCATCACTGTAGAGTCTGAGAGTCCGCCAAAAATATGTCTTGGGGACTCTATCTACGGCGCTACAGTTATTGCAGTAGAAGTAGAACAGTATCCTGATTTGGTTGATCTAGCATGGCTTATGAAAAGATTTCCAATATCTAGACAAGCACTTTCTAAAAGGTTGGAAATATTTAATATGGGAGTTGGGAGGAAAAAGCTTTATGACCCAAATATTGTGATTCCATTTCTTAAGACAAAATTAAAAAATCGTAGAGGACGACCAAGGACAAATTTTTAGCTTTTTGAACGTTAAGTTTAGATAAGTTTTGCGCTTCTTCAATCGCTTTTAAAACTGAAGTTTTCTGTAGTAGTGATGAACTACGAAAGTTTCGTAGTAGCTCAGCGTAAAATTGCGTTCAGCCGTAGAAACAATAAGGTATGGTCAAGATGACCACCCCCCGAATTTTTGGGACTGATAATTACACGACTGGCACTGAGTGAAAATTTCCGTTAAGTGGGATATATCAAAATGCGAGTACCTTAAAGTTACTTACAAAAATTTTTTGCACATGACTATCAGGTACTCACAAAGATAAGCTCAAAGTTGAGCGCATCTATTAACTACATTAAAAGTGTAGTAGCGGATCAGGAGCATTCACTTAATTTGAGGATATAGGCAATCTTGCTCACATTTGAAAAGTGACCAAGTGACTTGCTCAACCACTTGGACGGCTAAGTTAATTCGATATTTGAAATGCGGATTTAAAATCTGAAATTTTACTGACCACTATCAAAGACGGTTGGTGAGTAGCTTAAAGATACTCAGTGAATAACTGACTAGCTCAAAGATAGTTAGTGCAGATTTACGCTCCACCAAAAAGTGGAAGCCAAAAAAGAACATCAAAAGTAATATGCAGTATAAGCACCACAAAAAAGAGGAGCTTTATAATTCGATCATTAAGAACCTGAGCCACCAATAAGGGGAGCAGCTAAAAAGTGCCTAGTGGTTACATAATCAGTCACCTATTAGGCACTAGGTTTTAATTTAAATCATAAGATATTAATTTATATTAAAAATATAATTGTAATTACATTCTGTATTGGAAAATAATCTTCAAGATATATAAAAAGCCCTCCATAGAGGGTTTTTTATATCAGCCTTTTACACACAGTTTCTGATGTGATACCCAGAGAACTACACATAAAATACTAATCACCGCACAGAAGCTGATAACAGCAAAACCCAAGCCAAAATGATCGGCCAGATAACCCACTGCAATAATTGGCACAATTGTGCCTAAATAACCCACAAACAGATAGGTCGACATGACTGCGGCCCGATTCTGTAAGGTTGTGATCGCATGAATCACACCAAATGCGCCCATCAAGGCAAAACCATGTCCAATTCCAAACAGAATATCACTGACAAAAAATAAGATGCTCGTTTTGAGGAGCATACACAGTGCAAGACTTATCAGACTCGCAAACATAATGATCAAACCAATATTCAGACATTTCTTTGCAGCAACCGCTTTAGCAAAGAACTGCACCATGGCAGAAATCAGCAAAATGCAGGTGATGGCGGTACCACTGACTAGAGGCCCATGCCAAGGCAGAATATCCTGCAGAAAAGAGGGTGACAGTGAGGCAAATAAACTAAAGGCAGCAAAGGCACAAAATGCGGTCAAACCCACGATCATAAACAAAGCATGATATTGAGGCTCAGGACGCAGTAATTTCGGTGCAATACTAAAGGGCTGACGTTCAAATGCTGGCACTTTTAACCAGAACAAGCCAATAAAACATAGTACTGCCCCCCAAATAATAGGCAGATATGGAGTGATCAGTGGCATCTGAGAAAACTGCGCAATGATTCCGCCGACCAAAGGACCCAAACCAAAGCCAACCGCAGTCAGGATTGATACCAGTTGCGGCGCAAACTGCTTATGACTCTCTGGAATGGTTTGTATCATGCCAATCATGGCAGAAGTGGTCATGAGACCTGAGGCAATCCCGATAATGAAACGCCCCACTGATAAAATCACTGCATTGTCTGCAAAGACGGAAATGATTAAGCCTAGACTGATAAATACCAAGCCGATTTGTAAGGTTCTTAAAAAACCAATACTGTTACTGGTTCGTCCCAGAAACAACAGAGTGCCTAGACAGCCAAACATATAGGCGACAAAAATATAAGTAATCTGGCTTGGAGATAGATGCCAAACCTGTTGATAAATAGGGTAAAGCGGACTGGCCAGTGCCGTGCCGATAGTCCCCATAATCAATGTAAGGCTAACCATGGCGAATGGTTGCCATGTGGTATTTATTGTCATGCTGCTGCCATAGAAGTTCAACATCACGCTTTCAGAAAAATGATGTCGAATAAAAATTTGAATGGAAAGCAGTGTATCGGTTAGATGAAAAAGCGGTCAATTATCTTGCTGTAAACAAAACGAAAATATTCGGCAGAAAAATCAGCTATAACGCTTGAGCAATTTTAAAAATTCCTGAAGATCCTGTTCATTGACAGCTTCTGGATCTTTGATTACATGCTCTCTAAGGTGCTCCTCAATCAGTTCATTCATCAGACCATTCACGGCCCCCTTAATGGCAGCGACCTGTTGTAGCACATCAATACAGCTGGGTTCTTGTTGTGTCAGTGAGGCTTCCACCGCATGAATCTGACCTTTTAAACGCCGTACACGATTTAATATTTTTTTATCTTCATGCAAATGACTCACCACAAGTCTCCAAAAATAAATATACTAAGGGGGAGTATATAAATAAGACCACTCGAATGCAAAACAATACCGCTCCACAGCACAACCATCAGTTTGATCAAGGCAATCCACTGGCACAAAAGAAAATACTGCTCGCCACAATCCTGACTGCCGTGATGATGGTATTTGAGATTATGGGTGGCTGGGTCTTTCAATCCATGGCCTTGCTGGCAGATGGCTGGCATATGAGTTCCCATGTCCTGGCCTTGGGACTTGCCTTTGCCGCCTACAAAGCAGCACGTCATTATGCCGATGATCCTCGCTTTAATATGGGGACCTGGCGCATTGAAATTCTGGCAGGTTATAGTAGTGCCATCATGCTATTGGTGATAGCGGGCTTTATGGCTTTCCATTCGATTGAACGCCTGTTTGCTCCGGTAGAGATTCACTATAACGAAGCCATTCCTATTGCGATTTTAGGTTTATTTATTAATCTGGTCTGTGCCTGGTTGCTGCATGATGGTGGACATGAACATGCTCATGGGCATCACCACGATCATGAGTATCATCCTAGCCATTCTGACCATCAGCATGACCTGAATCATCAGGCAGCATTTATGCATGTAGTAGCAGATGCCCTGACTTCAGTCTTTGCCATCATAGCCCTGCTTGCCGGTAAGTATTTCGGCTGGGATATTCTGGATGCTGTGCTCGGGATAGTTGGCTCAGTTCTGGTCGCACGCTGGTCTATTGGTTTATTGAAACAGACTGCCAAAACCCTGCTGGATGCCGATATGGATGCACCGGTGGTAGATGAAATCCGGGAAGTTATTGCGGAATTTGGTCCTTTCGTAAAACTGTCTGACCTGCATGTTTCCCGCGTTGGGAAAGGAAAGTTCGCCTGTTTTGTGGCGCTGGAGACTACGCTAGATTTAAGCCCTGATCAGGTACGCGACGCTATTTCTATTCATGAAGAAATCGTGCATATTTCTGTAGAGATTAATCCGGTTACTTCTATTTCATGAGCAGTTTATGTTCCACGTGAAACATTAAAAATACTAAAACATGACAGTACATAAATCATCTGATTTTTCTGCATAAAACGCATAGAATCAGCACTACTTTACTCTGACATGAGCAGGAGATTCATGCTGAAACCTATCCTACTGCTGGCCATGACGGTATTGGCTACGAGCCTTAGCTTTGCCGATATCAATACAGTCAAAGCTAACCTGGCCAAACATAGCCCAGACCTGAAGATTGAAAATCTTCAGACTACTGAAATGAAAGGGATCTATAGTGGTTCTATGGATGGACAAGTGGTTTACCTGAACGAGGATGCCAAGCATCTCATCGGTGGGTCTATGATTCGCCTTGCCGATAAGCAAAATCTTACCCGGGATCTGGTGCTGAAACAGAACAGTATCGACTGGAAAAAGCTGCCTTTACAGGATGCATTGAAAACAGTAAGAGGCACTGGCAAGCGTCAGCTGGCGATTTTTTCTGACCCCAATTGCCCCTATTGCAAACAGCTTGAACTAGAACTTAAAAAGCTCAATGACGTAACTATTTACACTTTTGTTCTGCCACTGAAAGCGCAATCTATAGCTCCTTCACGACAGATTTATTGTGAAAAAAATCCGGCTCAAGCCTGGGATGATCTGATTAGTAAAGGTATTCAGCCTAAATCTGGCAAACGCTGCGCCAATCCGGTAGAACGCAACTTGGCCTTGGCTAAATCCCTAAATATTCAGGGTACCCCAGCAATTATTTTCTCGAATGGTTTTAAAGTCATGGGTGCCTATCCAGCTGAACAGATTGAAAAGAGATTCTGACAGAACTTGGTCTTTAATCTTAACTTTCGCTTGGTCATCTGAAGGATATTGAGAGCAGAAGCTTTGAATTGAATCTTTAAAAACCCAGCAATAAAAAAGCACCCGACAGGGCACTGCTGTCCCATAGTTT
>NZ_MODX01000022.1:0-53475 GCF_001866125.1 Acinetobacter sp. LCT-H3
AAACTATGGGACAGCAGTGCCTTCAGGCGCTTTTTTCTTGGCTAAATTTCTTCAATGGTCCCCTTTGAAAAAGGTGAGCCATATATGGCGCAAGAGGGGGTAAATTCTTTCTATAAGCCCCTCCCTTACGGAACAGTGTTCCTCACCCTTTAATAAAGGAAGGGGCTTTAACACTAAGGTTTAAAATAAGGCTTCTTGGTTTTGATTTTATTTTCAAAGCGTTTGACATCCAGCTTCTTCACTAGATTTATGGATGCAGGACAAGCCTCTCCTAGAATCTGTGCAGCCAAAATTTCACTACACAATGGAGCAAATAGAAAACCTTTGGAACCTAAGCCAGCCAGACTATAGATTTCCTGATCTGATTTGAGTTTTCCAAGCAAGGGGAAATAATCTTTGCTTTGGGCACGAACCGAAGCACGACCTTGCCATTCACTGACATCAGCCAAACTCTGTGCATACTCTGGAAATACTGAATGGATCAGTTCAAGGTTATGGATATGGTCTTCTTCCAGTACCTCTGTATCATCACGATTCAGGCAGAATGAAGCACCGAGCAGTAAATGCTGTTCATCAAACTGGATGCAGTATCCGCCGTAGCTATAGGCAATATTCGGATTAAGTGGTTGATCGCTATTTTTGAGCCAACTGACCTGTCCACGAATGGGTTTAAGTTCAGGATGCTCTTCAAGCAGCTGTGGCGTATTTAATGCGGTACAGACGATGACATGATCAAACTGGCCGAGTGAGCTATCACCATCAAATAATTCTGGACATGAGTGTGGTTCAATTCGGCTAATTTGGGCCTGGATATAGCGAATATTGCTATGTTGCAGGATTTCATCACGCAACTGATGAGGCGATACAGCTCCTGCCTGTAACAACGCCAATGCTGGATATTTCGCTGTTAAAGACTGCTGATTTTGATCTGGAACTTGTAGAATACCATCAGGATACTCATCAGCCAGAGCCAACAGGTTTTCTGGATTTTTCAATGCCAGCTGCTGAACCTGAATCGCGCGAAAGGCTTTAAACTGTGCATAATGATTTAGGGCGTGTTGCCAAGCCTGCGTCATTAAATGTTCAGCGCTTTGTGCAATTGGAGATAGCTTCGGATTGAGTAGCGCTAATGGATTACCTGAACTACCGGAAAGTGATGCTGTTTGATCGAATAGGCTGACTTGATGACCACGTAGAGCAAAAGCCCAGGCGGTACTTAAACCAGCAATACCAGCACCAATCACGGCAATCTGGCGTGCCTGACATTTCAACTCTTTATTGAGCGAAGTTTTTTTTTGAATATGATGTTCAGGAATTGCTGTTACTGGCTGTGCAAATTCAGGCAGATTCCAGATGGCTTTCAGCATTTCACGTTTATGACCAAAGCCACGTGGACGTGAAATCGAAATACCATGATTTCTAAGACCGCGTTTCAGTACCCCCGCGACACTAAAAGAGGCAAAGGTGGTGCCATAATCCGAGAGTCGAACAATATTGTTCAGGACATTCTCTTCCCACATATCCGGATTGCAGGAAGGCGCAAAACCATCCAGGAACCAGGCATTTACTGACACAGTTTTTTCAATGACTGGAAAGACATCTTGTGCATCACCTAGCCATAAATCCAGAGAAAAACGTTCTTCAGGAAAACTGAGGCGATGACAGCCAGCAATTGGGAGTGGATATTGGGAAATCAGCTGATCTGCAAGGGGTTTTAGTTCCGGCCAGGCATTTAAAGCACGAATCAGATCATCTTTTGATAGAGGAAATTTTTCCACTGAAATAGCATGCAGATGGCTCCAGTTATCTAGACGAACCTGTTGCCACAGTTGCCATAAGGCCAGAATATTGAGTCCTGTACCAAAGCCCGTTTCCCCTACACAAAAATATTCAAAAGGTTTGAGATCCGCGAGCCGGGTACCGAGATCATTACCATTTAAAAACACATGGCGTGTTTCAAGCAGACCATTGTCCTTGGAAAAATAAACATCACCGAACTGTTTGGAAACTGGCACGTCAATGCCATCTACCAGCTGCCAATCGAGATCGGCAGTTTGAATTGCATAAGACAAAACGGATACAACCTTCAATACGTCAGAAGAGGGAATAGCTTACCACTGACGACGGCGTTTGGTATAAACATAACTCGCAATCAGGAAGCCAAGTAGTACCCCTACTGCCAATGTGGCAGCACCGTAGAGAAACATTTGCGCACTACGTTCACTTTGTAGTACCTGCACCTGAACGCCGAGATTATCGTTTTTCAGCTGCAGTTCCTGATTCTGGGTCAATGCTTCAAGATTGGCTTTTTCCAGTTGTTGCAGACGTGTCGCCTGATCCTTGACCAAAGCCTTCACTTTGGCATCTTGCTGAGCTTTATTCTGTGCAATATCTTCTGCAGTCAGTGGCTTGGCAGCAGGATTTTGAACAAGAGGATTATTCGAAGCAGCCACTGGCATGATGCCAGGTTTATTGGCAGGCAGTGTTTGCGGTGGCGTATTGGCTACCGTGGGTTGCACAGTTGCTGGTGTATTTTGCGCTGGGGCAGCAGATTCCGCTGCCGATGTTGCTTCAACTGCCCAAGCAGTTGTACAGGCAAAAGATAAACCGATTAAACTGGCAATTACAGCGTGCATGAACCTTATCCTTGTGGGAATGCTTTATTGAATGGTTTAACGTCAATATGCGCATAGACGCCTTCTTTTAAGAATGGCTCTTCCTGTAACCATTCCTCCAATGCTTCACGGCTGTCAAAGTCCACAATGATGGTGCTGCCATAAAAACCTGCTTGAGGATTACCTGGTTCTTTTGGCATCGCGCCGGCAACGATTAAACGACCTTCATCATTTAATTTTTGCAGACGTGCAAGATGTTGAGGACGAATCGCAAGGCGTTTTTCGACAGTACCTTCCTGATCGGTACAGCTGACAACAAATAATGGCATGGCAGTTCTCGATGACTTAGTCTAACTTTTATTCAGCAGTTTTAAAGTATTTGCGCAATACAATGAACTGAATAATGATAAAGGAAAACATCACGATCATGTCACCAAATGCGGTAAATTCTCCCCAATATTTTCCATCCATAAAGATATAGGCAAAGAAGCAATGCAAGAAAGACATCACCGCAAACATTGCTGCCCAAGCATAGTTGAGCTTAAACCAGCCTTTTTCAGTTAAATTAAAAACAGGTCCAAACAGACGCTGGATTAATGGTTTTTTATCTTTACTGAACCATGGTGAAAGCAGGAATACGCCAGCAAAAACCAGATTCAGCAAGACAGCTTTTAAGCGGATATAGAAATCATCACTGAGTATTAAAGTGATTCCACCGAAGATCACCGTCATAAACAATACGATCCATTGCTGTTTGTCCAGACGGAATTTCTGCGAAACAAATAACGCGCCATAGACCACTAACATGGAAATGATCAGACCTGTGGTTGCCACAAGAATATTGTTATTGTCGACACCGCCTGCGGAGCCAATCAGCTGGAGTAATGGATGGTTGGTGTCTTTAGGATCTACTGTCTTATATAAATAAAAGAAAATAATGAGTGGCACAAAGTCTAAAAGTGCTTTCATGTTAGAGTATCTAAATCTGATCAAATAAATGTCATAGTATAGAGATGCACGGCGTAGATTTACATACACACAGCAATATTTCTGATGGAACCTTAAGTCCACAGCAGCTGGTTGAGGCCGCGGCAGCGAGCTTTATCCATACGCTGGCCTTGACTGATCATGACACCATGGACGGTTTAGAGCTGGCGCGTGAAGCCGCGAAAGATCACGAAATTAAGATCATTTCTGGGGTAGAAATCTCCAGTCAATGGTCACGTCCGGCCACCAAGAAGAATTATGGCGTGCATATTGTGGCGTTAGATGTTCAAAATCCTGAACCATTGCAACAGGCTTTAGAACAGCAAAAACGGATTCGCGCTGAACGCTCAAAAAAGATTTGTGATCTACTGATACCATTGATTGGACAAGATATTTATCCAGATGTAGTCGCTAAGGTTGATAATATTCCAGACCGTGTCACGCGAACCCATATTGCCAAAACACTGGTTGAAAAGGGGATCGTCACCCGTCCACAACAGGCTTTTGATAAATATATCAAGGAAGGCAAGAAAGCTTATGTGAAGTTTGATGGACTGGGACTGGAAGAAACCATTCAGGTGATTCATGCTAGTGGTGGTTTTGCAGTGCTAGCGCACCCCACCCGTTATGATCTGTCTGCGACCAACATCCGTTACCTGATAGAAATTTTTGCTAGGTTCGGTGGTGACGCCGTTGAGCTGCCACCAGCAGTTGATCCGGCTTCTACCCGGCAGATGGTAGATCGGATGATTGCTGAACATGGGCTAAAAGTATCTGTAGGCAGTGATTATCATGGGGACAATATGCCCTGGATTAAGCTCGGCCATATTCCAACAGTTAAAGACAGGCAAGTGGGCGTCTGGGAAAGTTTTCGGTAACAGGCGTCAGGCTTCAATAAATGGAGACTGCTTTTGCTGCTGGATTTTTATGCCTAGAAGGCAGGCCAAAGCTAAACTCAGTAATGCCAGTTGCCAAGTTGTTGTAATCGCTGCCATCAGTAATAATGCTGCAATAAGCGTATAGTTCAGTAAATTGCGATAAAGAAAAGGATGGTTCCGGGAAATTACCGCCTGCTGGATGTCTGGATGATGTTTGAATTCTCGATAGCGTAGAAAATCGATCAAATTCGCGAGCGCCAGTTCCAGCTTGTCAAAATGTACTGCCTTGCAGGACACCCGATAGTACTTACCATAATTGGTACTCAGCTTAAGCGTATAAGTTGGAGAGTCATCTTCACGACTCGCCTGAATATGTACAATTCTCGGTAAGTCCAGCATGAGTCGACTGGGAATATGGTCGAAGTAAATCCGTCCGCGGAGCGGTGTCGCGATATAGTACTGCAAATGCTGAAAATTCTGATCTCCATCATGTGCATACAGTTGAACAATCCAGCGTGTACGCCTCAGGTAATAGACCAGAACCTGCTGGCCGAGGAGCGCATCACTTGGTTGAACATGGATATCCAGATACGATTCTGTGTTAAACAGCTGATTCAGATCGACATTAAACCATTGTGGGGCTTCATGCTCATTGATCTTTAATAGCAGTTGCTGCTGTTTGCGTAGCCGGGTCGTGTGAATCTGACGTTGGCCCATAATTGTAGCATCTGAGCTGCGTAAGGCTCTTTCACGGATATCCTGAGCCAGCCTCGAATCAATCAGGTATTGCTGAATCAGAAAAGGAAATCTGAAATATTGTTTCTGGTCATAGCTTAGACCAAACACCAGTATGAAACTGATGAGAAGCAGTAAAATCCAGTACTGTTCTAATCCAGTGAATAAAATATCTTACCAGGCCAATACACAGCCAAATGCGAACACAACCCCGCTACCAAGCAGTAAAGCCACTAAAGTTGCACCCAGACGCGTCACCGGTTGCGGTGTATAAAGATGAATCCGTTGCTTGATATTCATGAGATCTTATTTTTATTGTTTCATTATTTTAATTTTGAATTGAATATATGAGCTGCGTTCAGCTGTAATCGTATTTCTTATAATAGATTATGATCTTGGGCCTGAATAGGTGGTGGGGTTGGTTTGCCTAAAGTACCCAATAGTTCAATTTCAATGGTACGTACCATTGAATCAAGGGGTAAGTCATTGCTTTGCGTACCAAAAGGTTCTTCAATTTCTGAACTGAGCGCATCCAGTCCCAAGAAAGTATAAGCCAAAATTCCGACCAGCAGCGGTGTCACCATTCCAAGGGTCGAACCCAGACTAAATGGCAGCATAAAGCAGAAAAAATATACGGTACGATTCAGCAAGACTGAATAGGCGAAAGGTAGTGGTGTGGTGGCAATCCGATCACAACCTGTCTGTACAATACTCAACTCAGCTACATGCTGGTTCATCTGCGCATAAATGATGTCTGAAATTTCGCCTTCTTTCAGGGCCTGCATAAATTCCCATTGAATCAGACTGAGGGTGTACTGTGGGGCATTGGCCTGTTGATAGAGCTGTTGCAGGGCTTGAGGACTCATGCCACTGGTCTGTACCAGTTCGGTTGGATTGGCAGTCTGATGGCGCAAACGATCGCGCAGTACATTGGCAAAGACAATCACATGCTGGATGACCCGCTCACGGCGTGCCTGCGTCAGCATACGGCAGTCCCGGTCAAAATGACGTGCATTGGCAATCAGGATCCCCCAGAGCTTGCGCGCTTCCCACCAGCGTTCATAGGCGGCAGAGTTCTTGAAACCAAGGAAAATCGACAGTACTACTCCGATCAGGGTAAAACCGACTAAGGGTAATTCCGGTAAATGTAAATAATTGGTATAAGATAGCCCGCCAATAATGGCAGAAATGAGCATGACCACTCCCAGAGGTGGTAGCACCTTAGGTAAAATCGTTCCCCGCCATGAAAATAATACTTTAAAGATACTGGGTTGGTCACGTACGATCATTTATTGGAATCATCACAATTTTTTTCATGATCTTGTTGAGTTGTGCCTGCTTTGTCAAGTGCTATCGTTCAGGGTTTTACCGTATTAATGAGTTGCTGTTCTGCAAAGGAAAAACTGCCTTCCCGGGCAATGATACAGTGATCAATCAGGCGGATTTCGACCAGGTGACAGGCCTTTGCAATCTGCTGGGTGAGTTCAAGATCTGCTGCGGAAGGTCGAGGCTGACCGAGTGGATGATTATGGGCAATCACAATCGATGTAGCCTGTTGCTGAATGGCATGGCGTAGTAACTGATTAATCGAAATCTCACATGAATTAATCGAGCCATAAAACATTTTCTTAAAGCTGATTTTTCTTAACCCGGCATCCAGACACAGTACAGCAAACACTTCCTGAGTTTCTCCCAGCAGTTCAAAGCGCAGATAGTCCATAATTTTGCGGGAATGATTCAGTTCCAATGCATCTTGGCGAAGGTGCTCGGCAATATAGCGCCGTCCCAGTTCCTTAACAGCCATCAGCTGGGTAAATTTACTGACACCCATCCCGTGAAACTGGCTGATCTCTTGCAGTGGGGCATCCAAAAGAGTACTTAAATGACCAAAATGTTGAATCAGAAGTCGAGCTAGTTCCACTGCGGAATGCCGCTGGGAGCCTGAGCGCAGGAAAATTGCCAGCAATTCGGCATCGGAGAGGCTTTGTGGGCCTGACTGTAACAGGCGTTCGCGTGGACGTTCCTGTTCAGGCCAGTGTTTAATCGAAAATTGCATGTTTATTAGACTTATTTATTATTAATTATTGTTTTTCACACAAGAAGGTCTCTTGGGCATGATTCTATTTAATGCTATTGTGAGCGCCACTGCAACAGAAAGGTAGCCTGTTTGTGAGCTTCGACGTAAGTGTAATTCCTCATAAAAATATTATTTTAGCTGTGACAGGCGGTATTGCTGCCTATAAAAGTGCAATTCTGGTCCGTCGTCTGAAAGATGCCGGTTTTAATGTTCGTGTGGTCATGACTCAAGGCGCACAGGCCTTTATCACGCCGCTGACGTTCCAGGCACTGTCGGGTAATCCTGTCCATACTGAATTACTGGATCCAGAAGCTGAAGCAGGCATGGGGCATATTGAACTGGCACGCTGGGCGGACCTGTTACTGGTCGCCCCAGCAAGCTGCGATACTTTGGCCAAATTCGCTGCCGGTCTGGCCGATGATTTGCTCAGTACACTTTATCTGGCGACCAACGCACCGGTCTGGGTAGCGCCAGCCATGAATCAGCAGATGTGGGCAGCCAAGCCGACGCAACGTAACTTAGCCACTTTGATTGAAGATGGCGTGCATGTGATTATGCCGGATGCAGGTTCACAGGCCTGTGGTGATGTAGGTTTGGGCCGTATGCCAGAACCGGAAGATCTGGCACGTCAGGTAACCGAGTATTTCCATAAGGCACAACGAGCGATTGCAGAAAAATTTGGTCAGCTTGCGGGTAAGCGCGTCACGATTACAGCAGGTCCAACGCGTGAAGCGATTGACCCGGTTCGTTATATTTCCAATCACAGTACCGGGAAAATGGGTTTTGCCTTGGCGGCAGCTTGTTATGCCGCTGGTGCGGATGTAACGCTGATTGCAGGACCAGTGACGTTGGATACGCCAAATGGCGTCAAACGTAAAAATGTCAGCTCAGCCATGAAAATGCTGGATGAAAGTCTGCATATGCTAGAACAGGGCTGTGATATTTTCATTGCGACCGCTGCGGTTGCGGATTACCGCGTAGCACAAGTGGCAGAACATAAGATTAAAAAAGCCGGTGATGAGCTGAATGTCGCACTGATCAAAAATCCGGATATCGTTGCAACCATTGCCCAACAGGAAAAACGTCCATTTATGGTTGGCTTTGCCGCAGAAACACGAAATATTGAAGAATATGCAGCTGGCAAACTGGTTGCTAAAAAACTGGATATGATTGCCTGCAATGACGTCTCCCGTGCGGATATTGGCTTTGCCTCAGATGAAAATGCCATGACGGTATTCTTTGCAGAGTCCTATCATATGGAAAAACGTGATCTGGAAAAGGCTTCTAAACAGGAAATTGCCCAGCAACTGGTTGAAGCCATTCATGATGCTCTACATCATGATCCTTCTAAGGATGATGATTTCTAAGTTATTGTATAAAAAAGTCCTGCATAGTCAGGGCTTTTTTATTTCTGCAGAATTGACTGAATGTTCAAAAGAAAACCAAGTATTTTGACCTTGAAAGACACTTTTGGCTATTTCGTGTCCAGTTTGAAAAAGATAAAATCACCCTATAAGAATCAGAATTTTTTTATTTTCCAGCCTCACTAATTTGAGCACTGGGGGTGGTATGAAAAGAATAAGTCTATTGTTTCTGACCTTGCTATTGTTTTCCTGCAGTTACTTTGTCTCTATTGATGAACTGTCGCGCAATATTCAGTCTCAGATGCAACGTGAATTTAATTCCAGTTTGGATTATCGCCATTACCGGTTAAAAGTCATGGATATAAAAATCATGGAACGTTCTGGTGATCATTTTCAGGCCATTTCCCAGATACAATATCAGGGCCAATCTTTTCCAGTTAAGGTCTCTATCCAGAAGGTGGAGCAGGGTTATAGCTGGCAGCTGGAAGATGATGCTTTTGCCTTTATTGATGAAGTTGAAATTCAGCGTTATGAACAGCAGTTACAGCAGGAACTGGCTATGATTTCTGCAGAATTCGAACAAGATGAAGGCTTTGGGAACGAGAAGGTCAATGAGATCACTGAGGCTGCAACGCGGGAATCCAGGACAACATCACAGCGGGTTGAAGAACCCATTCCTGTGGGAAATATTACCGCTTATACCCAATAAATTCTCTAGTCAAAAAACCTTAATTTAAAAAGCACCGGGGAAACGGTGCTTTTTAAATTAAAGATTCTGGGTTTGCTGTTCGAGCAGGTAGTCTTCAGTGCGTTTGATCGCCTCCTGAATATTGAACAAGGCATTTTCTACATCTTTTAAGGTTTTGGCATTACCACCGCTTAATGCCTGACGCCATTTACGCGCACCTGGCAAGTTCTGGAACAAGCCAAGAATATGACGGCTAATAATCGAAAGTGGTGCACCTTCTGCCATACGCTGGGCAATATAAGGCATCATTTGTTGCATGATCTCAAAACGATCAGGAGCTTCAAGATTCCAAAGTTGGCCTAACTCGGCCAGTAAGTACGGATTGTGATAGGCTTCGCGACCAATCATCACGCCATCCACATGTTTTAAGTGTTCAACCGTTTCCGCATAGGTTTTGATCCCGCCATTGATTTCAATCAGCAGCTCAGGACGTTCCTGTTTTAAACGGTAAACATCTTCATAACGTAATGGGGGAACTTCACGATTTTCCTTCGGGGATAGGCCTTGTAACAGGGCAATTCGGGCATGCACGATAAAATTATTACAACCCGTCTTCGCTACGGTATCGACAAAATGCAGCATCTCTTCATAAGACTGCATATCATCAATCCCGATACGATGTTTCACCGTCACCGGAATATCCACGGCATTGCGCATCTCACCAATACCTTCTGCGACTAGATCAGGCTCCGCCATCAGGCAGGCTCCAATTTTATTGTTTTGTACCCGGTCACTTGGGCAGCCGACATTCAGGTTGACTTCGTTATACCCCCAATCCTGTGCCATTTTGCTACAGGTGGCCAGGTCTTTGGGATTAGAGCCACCAAGCTGTAACACAACGGGCTGTTCTTGCTGATTAAAGTCCAGATGACGTTTGGCATCACCATGAATGATGGCACCTGTCGTTACCATCTCGGTATAGAGAATAATATTGGGATTAAACAGACGTGCAAAGAAACGATAATCTTTGGTGGTCCAGTCCATCATCGGCGCAACACTGATTCGTGGTTGAAGTTGTTGTTCAATGGTCTTGAGATCAGTCATTCAAAATCACGCCTTAAGTTAGAAATGGAAGAGACAGCACGCCGTTGGGGCTTTGGGCGCTCACCGGCAGTGATACGACCAGTAAAAGAGGGCGCAATATTAGCATAAAAATAATCAGGCTTCATGGCTGAGTACTAGCACTGCAAGAAAGTCTTCTAGGAAATTAAAAAGTATTGAATTCATTCAAATAGATGCAGAGGTTAAGGAATAGTTTACTAAACAGTAAAAGAGTTTAAGATAAAGAAAACAGGATAAAAAAAGGAGAAAAATAATGATGTTACTGGAAGAGATTTACAAAACAACAAAAGCTCAGCATTCAGAATATTTCAATCTGCGTATTCAACGCAGTCTAAGCTGGTTAAGAAAAGCGGTAGAGTTACAGGCCGATTATGATTTTCAGTTTCTGAGCCTGTGGATTGGTCTGAATGCTCTTTATGTACAGGAAAATGAAGATAGTCTTGATCAGCAGGCCTTATCACAATTTCTCCATCTCATCCTTAGCAAGGATCAGGAGAAAAGAATTTCTCAAATTTTATTGGGTCGCTATGAGGTTACGCTGCATGCACTATTGAATAATCAATATCTCACTCAGCACTTTTGGGATTATCAACACAATAAGATTAGCCAAAGTGATTGTCGTGAAATGCTGAAGCAACAAAAAATAGAGGCTCAACAAGCGCTAGGACAGCAGGATATATTGAAGATGCTGTCAGAAGTTTTTAAGCGTTTCACTATTTTAAGGCAACAAATTCTGCAGGGTGGAGTGAGTTATGCCAGCGCCCTCAGTCGCAAGCAGATGCAGGAAAGTTGTAGTCTATTTTCAGCCTTGCTGAACACCTTTATCTATATATTGCTGGAACATGCAGCAGTAATGGATTCCGGCAAAGCCTACTATCCAGTGGTTCAAGTAAATTAGATGATCATTAGTTGGTTTTTACACGCGCATGATAAAACTGATCAATCAGGGCAAAGACGGTGGCAGCTAGTGCAAATATGAATCCAGTCAGGCAGCTCATGCTCCAGCCACCATGATGCCACGCGTATACTCCCGCTGCAGAGCCACAGGCACCTCCAATAAAATACAGGGTCATATAAATAGAGTTAATCCGGGATTTGGCATCCGGACGCAGGCGGAAAATTACATTCTGGTTACAGCTATGGGTAATCGCCAGTCCCAGATTAATTAGCGCATAACCTGCAATATAGCTAATCAACGATGTGCCACCAAAATAGAGAAACAGCCAGCTGCCTGCCAGAATTGAACAGCCAATCCAGCTCAGCAGTTTGATATAACCTCGGTCCGCCCATCTCCCAATCACTTGAGTTGATAATGCGCCAAAAACTCCTACTAAAGTGACTAATCCCACCATAACATCTGCCAGATGAAAGGGAGACTGTGTCAGTAACAGGGCAATGGTAGAGAACAGAATACTCATCGCAGCAAAGGCAAAAGCACCGGTAAGGGAACGAAATACCAGTCGTGGTTCTTGGACCAACAGACTGCCCATAGAGTGGAAAATTCTGGCATAGCTGATTCTGAATTTTGGTAGGGTCGGTAGCTGCCCACGTAAATAGATTCCCAAGAACAGCATCGAGACTGAACTCACTGCATAGATGACTTTCCAGTGAAACAAGTCAGAGAGTAAGCCGGCAATACTGGTCGACAGTAGAATTCCGACCAATAAACCACTCATCAGAAAGCCAATCACTTCACCAGTTTTTTCCGGTTTAACGGTCATGGCCGCTAAAGGAATCAGCACCTGTGCCGCCACAGAAAATAAACCAGCGATAACCGTTCCTAACCAGAGCATGGGCAAATTGATTGCTGTGGCACAGATCATCAGTCCCAGCGCAGCCCCCCACATCAGGGCAGGAATCAGCTTGGTCTTATTCAACATGTCACCCAATGGAACGATGAACAGCAGGCCCAGTGCATAAGACACCTGAGCAAAGGTCACAGTCAGGGCGACTTGCGATTCAGGTACCTGATAATATTGCTGAATTGATGAAATCAGAGGCTGACAGTAATAATTCGCCCCAGCACATAGACCACATGCAATTGCCATCAGCCAGAGCAAAGGCTTATTTTGACTGATATCCAGTGCAGGATTCATGACAGCTACCTTATAAGAAGCAGAAGACTATTTTTGATAATGGCATCAAAAAGATGCAAAGACTGCAGGCACTATAGGTCAAAATAGCACATGATAAAAGTAGAAAAATACAACAGAAAGCTGAAGACAGATCTGGTTATTACCATCTCTGAATATCTTCAAAACCATAACTGATGTGTATTTAATCTTTTTTTTCTTACAAAGTATCTTAAGTTGTCGAAACGGCACTGAAGAAAAACATTGCAATTGAGTCAGAGATAAAACTGTATTCTATTGCACAAATATAGTGCAAATTTGACAATTTATGATGCTGAGCCAGTTTAAGGTATTAATATAATAAATGACTCAAAAATTATTTTTTAACGATTATTAGCGTAGTTTTAGACTTGAGTAGAATAAGTCAAAAGAGCCAATTAAATGAAACATTAAACTCAACTGATTTAAAAATTTTATGATTAAAAAAGGAAAAAGTTATAGGAAAACATGGTTTTCAGGAGTTCCAAATGAATCAGTATAATTCAGTTAAATTTGTCAAAGAAGTCAAGGAATCAAAAAGTGCCCAATAAAAGTGCCTAAATTAGGGCATTTTGGCATGCCGGAAAAGGGAAGGAGTACAGCAAAAAAAATGGAACGACTGTCAGAATGATCAATGTAACAAAGTACAACAAAAATTAAGCTAAGAAAAAATGAACAAAAAAGGAAATATCCTTTAAGAGAATGAATATCGTTTATAAATTCAGCAGATCAAAAAATCAAGGCCTAACTTATAAATGATATATGACAACATCATTTTTATGAATCATCAGTTCAAAATATAGGTATTTATTAAATAAATATTGGGTAGTATTTTGGAATGGTTTGATTAGAATCCAAAAAATCAACAAAACACATCCTGAGGGGAAACATCGTTTTTGCGATGTTTACTTAAGAAAAAATTAGCTTGAGGGACGCTCATGCAAATCGGAATTCCAGCCGAAACTGTCGTCGGTGAACATCGTGTCGCTGCGACACCTGAGACAGTAAAGAAATTGATCAGCGCTGGTCATAGCGTGATTATCGAACGTGGTGCAGGGGTAAAAGCTGCCTATATCGATAGCGCTTATGAACAGGTTGGTGCAAAAATTACGGATGATGCCTATACTGGTAGCCAGATGATTTTGAAAGTTCGTGCACCGAAGGGTGAAGAAATTCAAAAATTACCTGCGAATGCTACAGTTGTGGCGATGTTTGACCCATACCGCAATACCGAGCTTGACCATTTCGCGGCACAGAATGTGTCTGCATTTGCATTGGAACTTTTGCCACGCACCTTGTCTCGTGCGCAAAACATGGATGTCCTATCTTCTCAGGCGAACCTGTCGGGTTATAAAGCAGTGCTTCTTGCTGCAGCAGAATACCAGCGCATGTTCCCGATGCTGATGACTGCGGCAGGGACGGTTAAACCGGCTCGTGTCGTGATCATGGGAGTAGGGGTTGCAGGTCTGCAAGCGATTGCAACTGCAAAACGTCTCGGTGCTGTTGTAGAAGCAACCGACTTGCGTCCTACAGCAAAAGACCAGGTTGAATCTTTGGGTGGTAAGTGGTTAGACGTACCAATGTCTGAAGAAGAACAGCAAAAAGCAGCTGATGCGGCTAAAAATGGTTATGGCTGGATGCCAGGTGAACAGTATATCAAGGATCAGGCGATCATCGTTGATAAAGCAGTTTCCAATGCGGATATTGTGATCACGACTGCACTATTGCCAGGTCGTGATGCGCCACGCTTAATCCGTGCCGAGACCGTTGCCAAAATGAAACCAGGTTCAGTCATTTTAGATATGGCGGTTGAAACTGGCGGTAATGTAGAAGGCTCTCAATGCGGTGAAACGGTTGTGACTGAAAATGGCGTGAAGATTCTGGGTATTCCGAATATTCCTTCGACCTTGTCGACTGAAGCATCTGCACTGTATGCACGTAACGTTTTGAACTTCGTTGAAAATTTATTTGATAGCGAAAAGAATTTTGCCATCAATCCAGAAGAAGAAATTCAGAAAGCCCTACTCGTCACTCACGGCGGCCAAGTGCTGTTAAAGCGTGGTTAAGGAGAGTACTCATGGTTGAAACTATTACGATTTTTGTCCTTGCCATCTTTGTAGGCTACTACGTGGTATGGGGCGTGACTCCAGCTTTGCATACGCCGTTGATGGCAGTAACCAATGCACTTTCTTCGATCATTATCGTGGGTGCGATGATTCAGACTGTTGGTTTACCAATGGTCGGTGTTGAAGGCAGCGTAGACTTCCAGACCATTAACGTGGTGAGCGTACTAGGCGCGATTGCAGTATTCCTGGCGAGCATTAACATTTTCGGTGGCTTTGCCGTGACTGCGCGTATGCTGGAAATGTTCAAACCAAAACAAAAGAAAAAAGAGGGCTAATTGATGGAATTCATTCGTGAATATGCAAATTGGTTCTATTTGATTGGTGCCATTCTCTTTATCTTGACATTACGTGGTTTGTCAGGTCCTAAAACAGCAATTGCAGGTAACCGCTACGGTATGCTTGCTATGGCGATTGCGGTATTGACGACTTTCTTTGTCGCAGAAAATCCGGTGATCTGGATGATCCTTGGTGCAATGGTGCTTGGTGCGATCGTAGGTATTGCCCGTGCGAAAACTGTACCTATGACTCAAATGCCTGAAACTGTCGCGCTGATGCACTCTTTAGTCGGTTTGTCCGCAGTTCTGATTGCTATTGCTGCGATTATCCATAACAACAAGTTAATCGAATTGGGTCCAGACCTTTTAGCTGCAAATGGGGTAACTTTCCATGAAATGAGCAAAGTGCATTTGTTCGAACTCTTCGTGGGTTGTTTCGTCGGTGCGATTACTTTTACTGCCTCTGTATTTGCTTACGGTAAACTGGCTGCGAAGAAATGGGCAAAAACCATTTCAGGTGCTTGGGTAAAACCAGTTCAGGCATTGATCTTTATCGCAATGCTGGCAGCAGGGATTCACTTCTTCCTGACTGGTAACATGACATCCTTCTGGGCAATGACCGGTCTTGCACTGGTATTCGGTTGGGTATGGATTGCACCAGTCGGTGGCGGTGATATGCCAGTTGTGGTATCGCTTCTGAACTCCTTCTCTGGTTGGGCAGCTGCAGGTATTGGTTTTACCTTAGAAAATAACATGCTGATCGTTGCTGGTTCGCTGGTGGGTTCTTCAGGTGCAATTCTGTCTTACATTATGTGTAAAGCGATGAACCGTTCGATCATCAACGTTCTGTTCGGTGGTGCGATGGGCGGAACCGCAACTGCGACAGCGGGTGCAGGCGAGCAGGTACAACGTAATCATCGCTCAGGTTCTGCAGATGATGCCGGCTTCCTGATGTCGAATGCAGATAGTGTAGTCATTGTACCTGGTTATGGTATGGCGCAAGGTCGTGCACAGAATGCGGTGAAAGAGTTGGCGAACCTGTTAAAAGAGCAGGGTGTGACTGTACGTTTCGCGATTCACCCGGTTGCAGGTCGTATGCCTGGGCATATGAACGTATTGCTGGCTGAAGCTGACGTGCCATATGAAGACATTCTGGAAATGGACGAGATCAACTCTGATTTCCCGGCAACAGATGTAGTGCTGGTAATCGGTGCGAATGACGTGGTTAACCCGGCGGCCAAAGACGATCCAAGCTCACCAATTTACGGTATGCCAATTCTGGAAGCGCACAAGGCACGTACGATTCTGGTGATCAAGCGTTCTATGGCAACAGGGTATGCTGGTTTGGACAATGACCTGTTCTATAACGATAAGACCATGATGATCTTTGGTGATGCTAAGAAAGTTGTGGAAGATATGACCAAAGCCATTAATGGTACGGGTCACTAATTCCTAAAATCTTCTTCCAGATCCTCTTTTGTAAAAGAAAGGTCGAGATGAATTAAAAGATTTAGAAAAAAACCACCTTCGGGTGGTTTTTTTATTTTTGCTCTTATTTTTTTATGCACCACAGTTGATTGATATTTGATCGCATCTAAATATTTATCTTGTGAATTAGGAATTATTTATTTGTGAAAATTTGATGGGTTTATCATTAAATTGCTTCTTCAAAGAATTTAAAAATTCATAGATTGTATGGCATTGTTCTTGCTATTCCCTCATTAAGAGCTAGGGGGATTACATGACAAAAATAAAATATTTAGGGTTATTACTGGGGTTGTTGAGTTTGCCTATCTATGCAGCTGAACCAGCAGAAATGGTAAAAAATATCCAGGAAATCCGGATATCGCTGGACAGTGTCTGGGTGGTGATGGGCGGTATTCTGGTGTTCTTCATGCAGGCGGGTTTTGCACTGATTGAGAGCGGCTCAGTCAGAAGTAAAAATAGCGTGAATGTTTTAATGAAAAATTATATGGATGCCTGTCTTGGAGGGCTGGTTTTCTGGCTCATAGGTTTTGGGCTTATGTTCGGGATTAATCATACCGGGTGGTTTGGTAGCTCACATTTTGCACCGGATAATTTAGATAGCTGGAGCTGGAATTTACTCTTCTTCCAAATGATGTTTGCCGCAACAGCAACCACCATTGCCAGTGGTGCCATGGCAGAGCGTATTCATTTTGTCGCCTATGTGGTGAGTGCCGCTTTTGTGAGTGGCTTAATTTATCCAGTTTTTGGCAGTTGGGCGTGGGGTAGTCTATTTGAGGGTGAAGGCTGGCTCAAAGCCATGGGCTTTATTGATTTTGCTGGTTCAACTGTAGTGCATTCGATTGGTGGCTGGGTTGCTTTGGCGGGCATTATTGTATTGGGTCCACGTATAGGGCGTTTTGGCCGCAATGGCCAAGTGCACTATTTACCCGGTCATAATCTGCCTTTAATTGCCTTGGGTGGGTTTATTTTGTGGTTAGCCTGGTTTGGTTTCAATGCTGCTTCCACAGTCAATGCTGATGTCAGCATCGGGCGGATTGCTTTAAATACCCATCTCGCAGCGTGTGCGGCGGCAGTGGCTTATATGCTGTTTGCCCTGGTACGACGTAAAGCCATTTTAATAAGGACTACGATTAATGCTTCCTTAGGCGGGCTAGTGGGAATTACAGCGGGTTGCGCCACAATGAGTCCTATGTTTGCTGTTATAACCGGACTTGTAGCAGGGTTGCTGGTTAGTGTATTGCCAGCATTACTCGAAAAAATGCGTATTGATGATGTGGTGGATGCTGTCACTGTACATGGCTTTTGTGGTGCATGGGGGACGCTAGCTGCCGGTATCTTTTATGAAAATAAAATGTTTGATAGCAGCATTATTGCTGTTCAGGCACTAGGCGTTGGTGCCGGATTTGCCTGGGGTTTCGGGGTGGCATTTATTGTATTTAAAGTGCTGCATATTATTTTAGGTGGTCTACGTGTGAGTGCACAGCACGAGCAGCGTGGTCTGGACTATACCGAGCATGCTGAACTGTCTTATCCAGAATTCCAGCGAGATGTAACTTTCGATACTGATCACATCACCAAACGACATTAATAGACAGGAGGGTATAATATGAATGCAGAAGTGCTCAATCTAGAACAGCGCCGTCAGGCTATTCAGCGTGGGCTACAGCATTATTTTCAAGGACCTCACCTGGAACAGATCGTAGGATATTGGGAACAGGAATATAGCGGGCAGCCTGCTTTTGTACTGAATCGCTTTCTTAGCGAGATTTGTACTACAGAGGAGCTTAAGCAGAATCGGAAAGATATGCTTAAACAGGTACTGCATGAACTGACCATTCTGGAAAAAAGTGAATGGATCGAGTCTGAAGATACAGAGGCAGTATCTCTTAATCAGAAGGCACAGTACCAGGCTTATATTGAGTTTGGAGAATCAGTTCTTGATCAGGTCAAGCTAGAAGACCAGAAAGACTTTTATAGGGAGCTGGCACAACAACTGGTACAAGACCGGATTTTGTTCCAGGAAACTATTCAGAAATTGCAGAAAAGTGCGGATTTGCTGAGCTATGTATCTTCAAAACTTTATGCACAAGCCATTACCAGTCTATATCAGGTATTCTGTGACTTCTATGGCCCACAACGTAGTGATCAGGTCTATGCTCAGGCCAAGAAATTGATCAAACAAAAATATCCAAAAGCTAATTTACAGCAACTGCTTTGAATCTTTTCGGTTAAAGTTTATTTTGAACCAATAAAAAAAAGCGGCCTCCATAGGCCGCTTTTTTTAAGAATCTGTTTTATGCCACTGAATCTGCAGGAGCATTGCTCCACAGGCTTTCTAGGTCATAGAATTTACGCGCTGTAGGAAGCATGCAGTGAACCACTACATATCCGAGGTCTAGGAGAATCCATTCAGCATCACGTTCGCCTTCGATGCCAAGTGGACGGAAGCCAGCTTTACGTGCTTCTTCAGCAACATTGTTGGCAAGAGATTTGATGTGACGGGTAGAGGTACCGCTGGCAATGACCATGGCATCAGCAACATTGCTCATACCGCTGACATCAAGCACAACAACTTCTTTGGCCTTTACATCTTCAAGTGCAGCATGCACAACTTTCAAGCAGTCTTGTACAGTCTGTAAGTGTGAATTCATAGTAAGATCGTGAGAATTAGAAGCGCTGGGCGATGGTTCTAAATTCATGGGGGATATAATTTCCTAACAATTATGCATGATCTAATATAGCGGTTTTGCCCCGAAATTTCAAATCAGCACATTGTTCAGTTTGTAATCAATCTGCAAAATATCGGGTCTTCCAGCCAAAAGACGCTGCTGAATGCTTCAGCGGGCGATATTCTGCTGCCACATAGCCTTGATATTGGCTATTCTCTAACCATTGAAAAATCTCGACATAATTAACAATAGCCGTACCAGGTTCATGTCGTCCTGGACAGTCTGCAAATTGAATGTGTCCAATTATGTCAATATTCTCTTTTAAAGCTTCAAATACATCTTCACCCATCATCGCCATATGGTAACAGTCATATTGCATCTTTAAGGCTGGATGTTGGACTGCTTCGAGCATTTCCTGTGCTTGAGCTACATTTTGCACCAGGAAGCGTGGCATGTCGGTCCCATTGATCATCTCAAAGACTGGCTGAATACCATGATCTGCCAACATCGAACAGGCCATTTTCAGATTATCTGCCAATGTATTCAGGCAAGGTAACAGGTCACTATCCAGCGGCTGTTTACCTGCCAGAATATTGACGCTCGGTACTTTCAGTGCGGTTGCATATGTAATCGCTTGTTGCATCGCTTGATGAAATTCAATCTCCTTGCCGGGTATGCCAGCCAGTCCATGACCGCCTTGCATCAGGTCACCTGCTGGGACATTGATCAGGCATAAACTCAGCTGATGCGCTGTCAACTGTGCCTGAATCTGCTCGATAGTCAGTTCATAAGGAAACTGGATTTCTACATGGTCAAAACCATGCTCACGGGCAAGGGCAAAACGTTCCAGCAGGGGAACTTCCGTAAAAATCATGGAAAGGTTGACTGCGAATTTTAACATCTGAAGCTCCTTGCACTAAATATGGAAATAATCGTGAAAATGAAGTTATTGAACGTGCTGAATGACAGTCGCTAGATCCGTTTCGCTATAGCCATTCTCTTGATGAGCCTTGAGCTGAGATAAAGCTTGAGAAGCAACCGGAATATTTAGCGCATGTGCTGCTGCAAGCTGTACTGCATTATTGAGGTCTTTGGACAAGGTCTGAACTTTCCATTGCACCGGTTCAAAGGTCTGGGTGGCCATACGCGGTGCCAGAATCTGAAACGGTTTTGAATCCGCGAAACCACCGGCCAGCGCTGGGGCAAGCAGGGTGGTATCTACTCCAGCACGTCCAGCCAGTGCCACAGCTTCGGCAATCAGTGTACTGTTTGCCGCGACAATCAGCTGATTACAGATTTTCGTCGCTTGTCCTGTACCTGGGTCACCCATGCGAGTCACGCGTTGGGAGAGGACTTGGTAAATTGCAGCTAAAGAAGAAATAGTCTGTTCATCACCGCCGGCAAAGACCACAAGACTGCCTTGTTCAGCACCGGCAGTACCGCCAGAAACTGGAGAATCAATCCAGATCACCTGTTGGGCCTGCGCACGTTGTGCCAGTTCCAACGTCTGCTGCACAGATAAACTGGAGAAATCTACAATCACCTGTTGTGCAACCAGATAAGGCTCAATCTGTTCATACACTGCTTTGACGGCTAAATCGTCCGCCAGACAGATGAGAACTACCGGGTAATTTGCAATCTGATCAAGCTGCAATAACTGTGCACCTTGAGCAATTAATGCATCACAAGCAGAAGCAGTACGGTTCCAGACAGCAACTTCAAAGCCTGCCTGAATCAGCCGGCTGGCCATACGGCTACCCATCAGGCCCATACCAAGAAATGCGATTTTAGTGGTTTGATCAAACTGCATGATGCTATCCGCTATCTACTGAGATGATGATCTTATGAATACTGGCGAGGCTGGAACTGGACTTCTGGATTCTTGTCTTTCTTGCGTGCCAACTGGCTGTTTTTGCCGAGGAGTAATTTTAACTGCCAGATTTTTTCCATACGTAAGGATTTGTTTGGTTGATGTTCCATGGCATCCAGCACATATTTAGACGCCATTAAAGCATCTGGAGAACGCTGCAACATTTCTTCAGCCAAGGCTTGTGCTTTTGCTAGAGGTTGCTCATCTACATGAGTGATCAGGCCGATCTGCTTGGCATAGTTACCGTCAAAAATACGCGCGGTCAGTGTCAGTTCTTTGGCTAGATCCAGACTGATTAAGCCTTTTAACGAACGGCTCAGACCCATATCTGGTACTAAGCCCCAACGGCTTTCCATAATTGACATTTGAGTCTGTGGATGAGCAATCCGAATATCTGCTGCCAGTGCCAGCTGCATGCCTGCACCAAAACAATAGCCTTCCAAAGCTGCAATCACGGGAACCGGTAATTCTTGCCAGATCAAAAATGCTTTCTGAAATAGACTCTGACCCGGACGCAGCAGTTCCCAGGCTGCATAGGCACGATTTTTTGGATTATTTAAATCAGCGAGATCAATCCCGGCACTAAAGACCTGTGCTTCACCTGTCAGAATGACACAGCGGATACTTTTATCCTTTTTGATCGTGTTGGCGGTTGCAACAAGTTCACGCAATAGCGCAAAACTCATGGCATTACGTTTGTCCGGACGGTTTAAACTCACCGTAGCAATTCCATTATTTTTTTCTAAACGAACCAGTGACATGGCTAAACCCTTCATTTTTATTGCCCTGAGCATAGCATGTGCGTTAGATCACGTGCATGACACTTAAGTCACGCTTTGTGATTGTTCTTTACTTGCGCATTAGATCATATGCTTATTTAGCACCTGTTGTGCAGCCTGTTCCACCTGGCCAATGCCTGCTTTAAGCTCATCGAGGCGTTTCATCACCTCCTGAACAAAGGCTTCATCAGCTTTGCGGCGTTCTTTACGTAGGGTAGAAACAAACTGTTCAAAACTGCCTGTCAGCTGTTGCAGGTTCGGCGTACCCACATAACGTGTCGCGCCGTAGAGCCGATGCAGTACATGTTCCAGTTGTGGAAAATCTTCCAGTTCAATCAGCTGTTCTATTTCACTGAGTTCAGTTTCAAAACTGTCGACCAGCATTCTCAACAGATCTACGGCCAGATCTTCCTTATTGGCAGCCAGTTGCAGACTTTGCTGCCAGTCCAGAATATTGCTATCCAGAGCATCAATGACATTCGCACGTTCTAGCATGGGTGCCTTGCGGAAATTTTCCGTGGTCCATTGAGTCAGAATCTGGATGATCTGTTCAATCTGAATGGGCTTGGTGACATAATCATCCATGCCACCCTGTAGCAATTTATGCTTTTCATCAGACAGGGCATGTGCAGTCAGGGCAATAATCGGCAAACGTCGATGGTTTTCAAAGGTGGATTCCAGCGAGCGGATGGCACGGGTTGTATCCATGCCGGACATTACCGGCATCTGAATATCCATAAATACTAGATCAAATGGACTTAAACCTTCTTCATGACGTTGCTGGATAATATCAATCGCTTCCTGACCGCTAGTGGCCTTGGTCGTGGTGACATTCAGTTCACCCAGTAGCGCTTCCAGTACAATCAGGTTGGGTAAATGATCATCGACTGCCAATATATGCAGCCCTTGACCATTAAAGTCTTCATGAACCTCTTGATCGAATACGGGCTGGTTATTCAGGAGTTGAATCAGGGCACTACGGCTAAGTGGCTGGTAGAGCGCACGGGCACGGTATTCATTCAGCATATTTGGATCAAGCTGCATCTGATAGCCATAGACTGCCAGATTGCCATGATAACGCGCACGAATTTCTTGTAGCAGGGCCTGACTGTCACCGCTATGATCAACGATTAGCCAGGTATTTTCAGTCGTGGTTTTTAGATGATTCAGACGGCTAAACAGATCCAGAATCGAAGCACACTCGGTATGCTTCACGTTATAGTTTTCCAGATAATGACGCAGTACATTCGCTGTCGCTGGATGTGCCAGATAAGAGACCACAGTCAGATTGCTAAAGTCTGGGTGTTCGATCACATCATCTTCATCGACCAGGAACTGGGCGGTAAACCAGAAGGTTGACCCTTTCTCGGTTGGGGCGCGTTCCTGGTTGTCTTCAAAGCCGATCTGGCCATGCATCAGACTGACCAGCTGTTTGGAAATCGCCAGACCTAATCCAGTGCCACCAAACTGACGTGTAACTGAGGTATCGCCTTGTGAGAAGGATTCAAACAGCTTCTTGCGGTCAGTGCCGCTGAGGCCGATACCACTATCCTGTACGCTAAAATGCAGCAGACATTGCCCGATATCATCGTGTTCCATTCGTACCCGCACGATGATTTCACCATCCGGCGTAAACTTGATCGCATTGGAAATCAGATTAGTCAGAATCTGCTTAAAGCGCAGTGCATCACCATTGACGCATTTTGGTACATTGTCGGCATAGTAGAAGGCCATATCAATATGCTTCTGCGCTGCCAGTGGCGAGAGCATGTCCATTACATCAAAAATCGCTTCTTCCAGATCAAACAGCGCCGTTTCAAGTTCTAGTTTACCGGCATCAATCTTGGAAAAATCTAGTACGTCATTGATCAGGGCCAGCAGATGCGCCGATGATTTGCGGATGGTTTGTAAATACAGACTCTGCTCATTACTTAAATTACCCTGACGCAGTAGCAAATGAATAAAGCCATCAATACTGTTCAGTGGGGTGCGTAATTCATGTGAAATATTGGCTAAAAATACTGACTTGGCCTGATTGGCAGAAATCGCCTGGTCACGGGCCTGACGGTAGGTGATGTTCTGCACTTCGAGAGTGTCGAGGGTGCGGCGCAAGTCATCTTCGGTCTGTTCAGTATGTTCGCGCAGTTCTAGAAAACTGAAATGCAGCCGTTTTACCACATTGGCAATATCGCGCTGTAACAGGCGCAGTTCACCAGTACTGTTGATGACCATATGCTGATCCAAAGTATCCGCATTCAGGCGTTGTAACTGCATGCGGATTTCATACATCGGTGCAATCCAGCGGCGTGAGTAGAAATTCAGACACAATAAAAGTAGCAACAAGGTCAACAGGCCAGTAGCAATCAATACAATCATCACGCGGTAGCGAGCAATTTCGAGGGGCTGATTGTCCAGCTCAATCGCAAGCCAGCCCGGATTGCCCGTATTGTCATTAATGCGAACCGCAAAAATGTGATTATTCTGATTGACAATCGGGCCAACAAAACTAGCTTCCTGCTTGAACTTTGGCCAAGGTGCCTGATCCTGAAAACCAATACCGAGGCGGTTTTTGCCTTGAGGATCCAGAATTGCAGCACGAATCAGATGCTTTTCATTGAGCATGTTTTGCATGGCATTGCGTGCCTGTTCATACTGCCAGGGGGAGTAATTGACAATATCCAGCGCAGATTCAGAAGTGGCCTGAAAACGGGTCAGAATGGCAATCGCCATCTGTTTTTGCTGGGCACGGGCTGCATTGAAGGTTTCTGTCAAAACCAGGGCTGCACCTACACAAGCCAAAATTGTAATTGGCACAAAGATCAGGGCAATCAACTGGCCATAGGCATGATTTAAGTGTAGGCGTTTAAACAGCTTTTTATTGATATTTGACATGATTCAAGCAGTGTTTTCCTTATGCTCCGCATATTAGCACGCTTTAAATCTTCAGTTAAAATTTCATCAAGATTTTTCGCAATATCAAATTAAACAGACTTTTTAAGAATAAATCTGGATATGAAAAATATTCAAATAGATAGCGTATAAAATGCTAAGAAATGAAAGCTTTTAAATCTGAAATTGACCTGAGAAATATTGAAATAACAGCGTTTAATTTACAAATAAGCTACTGACAGAAATAATGTTTTTTAATTTTTAGACCATGCTGCACGAGTTTTGATCGGTTTTCTGAAAAAGACTGGCTAAATGGGTGCAGGGAAATGCAAATTTTCATACAATAGCCGCACCTCGACATAGGTGCAAATAATGAGTAATACAACCCCTGATTTTCAAGCAGACGAATTTTTACTGGACTACTACGTAGGCAAAACGCCACTGGTACGTCTACAGCGTCTGGCAAATCACACTCAAGCGACAGTGTTAGCAAAGCTCGAAGGCAATAATCCTGCAGGTTCGGTGAAAGATCGTCCGGCCTATAACATGATCATGCAGGCGGAAAAGCGTGGTCAGATCAAGCCAGGTGACACCCTGATTGAGGCGACGAGTGGAAATACAGGGATTGCATTGGCGATGGTTGCGGCAATGCGCGGCTACAAAATGAAGCTGATCATGCCGAATAACATGAGTCAGGAACGTAAGGATGCCATGCGTGCTTACGGTGCCGAACTGATTGAAGTGACCAAAGAGCAAGGCATGGAGGGTGCACGTGATCTGGCACTGCAAATGCAAAACGAAGGCAAAGGCCTGGTCCTAAACCAGTTTGGTAATCCGGACAATGTTGAAGCGCATTATCTGACCACTGGTCCGGAAATTTGGCAGCAAACGGGTGGCAAGATCACTCACTTTGTCAGCTCTATGGGTACGACCGGTACTATTATGGGTGTATCTAAATACCTGAAAGAGATGAATCCGGATATTCAGATTGTGGGTTTACAACCTTCTGACGGTTCAAGTATTGCGGGGATCCGCCGCTGGCCAGAAGAGTATCTGCCAACCATTTTCGACCGTAGCCGTGTGGATCGTATTATCGATATTCCACAAATTGAAGCTGAAAAAACCATGCGCAAGCTGGCACAAAAAGAAGGGATCAGTGCTGGAACTTCTTCCGGAGGTGCAGTCTGGGCATCGATCAAGCTGGCAGAAGAAAATCCAGGTGCCGTAATCGTGTGCATTATTTGTGACCGTGGTGACCGTTATCTGTCTACAGGTTTATTCTCTGTACAAGATCCTGAATAATTCCTGAGTAATCAATTTATGCGCTTGCCTGTTTTAACGTTTGATATTGAAACCCAGACCGATCTTAAGTCAGGCGCACATCTGTTTGGCCTGGACCTGCCTGAACAAAGCCTGGATCAGGCCCTGACCAAACTGCGTCGTCAGGAATCGGGTTCTGATTTTCAGCGTCTGCCGTTACATGAAATTGTCTGTATCTCCGGACTATGGATTGATGAGCAGGGTATGAAACTGTTTTCCTTTAGTCGGGAACAGAATTCAGAAGCTGAAATTTTACGAAAATTTTTATCGATTTTTGATAAGCGTCATCCAACCCTAGTGAGTTGGAATGGTTCACAATTTGATCTGCCCGTGATTCTTTACCGGGCCATGTACCATGGCTTGTCTGCGCCAAGTCTGTTTGATCAGGGCGAAATTGATACGCAAAAGCGCTATAATAACTATCAGAACCGTTACCATCAGCGTCATGTCGATTTGATGGATGTGATGGCCATGTTTCATGCCCGTCATTTCCAGAAACTGGATGACGTTGCGCACTTGCTCGGTTATCCAGGCAAGCGTGGCGACGGTGGCTATTATGTGCCTGAATATGTGCGCAATCAGGAATGGGACAAGCTCACCAGCTATTGTGAAGGTGATGTCCTGAATACCTGGCTGGTCTATATTCGCTGGTTGTTGTTAAAAGGACAGCTATTATTGCCTGATTATCAACATCTGCTACAAAGCACGATCCAGTATTTGCAAACGCAACCGCAGCATGCGGACTTTTTATCGGTCTGGCGTGAAACGTCACGACGGACTGAATTTACTCAATTTGATTTTCCCATCTCCACACATTAGGTTTTCATGAAACATCGAGCTCAACCACGGCCCAAGCAGCAACCCGAATACATCTTCCAGGTTGAGTCACTATCGCACGAGGGGCGTGGCATTGCTCACTATGGTTCACATCCGGACCATCCAGCGGACAAGCACGGTAAAAAAGTTTTTATTCGTTATGCACTGCCCGGTGAAACAGTGCGTGCCCGAATCACCCGTGAAGTGAAAAAGCTGGAAGAAGCTGACTCGCTTGAATTGTTGAGTGAAGCATCAGAAATTCGCATACAGCCCCCTTGTCCACATTTTGGGATTTGTGGTGGCTGCAATATGCAGCATATCGCTCCGGATGCACAGATTGAGCTCAAACAGAATGTGCTGAAATCACATCTGCAACATTTTGCTGGAATTCAGCCAGATGAATGGCTGGCGCCATTGCGTTCACAGCGTGAAGATTACCGTCGTAAAGCCCGTATTGGCGTACGTTATTTACCTGGTAAAGACAAGCTGGTGGTGGGATTCCGTGAAAGCCAAAGTAACAAGCTGACTTCGATTGATCGTTGCATGATTCTGGATCGGGAGTTTGGCTCGGTTACACGTCTTAAACAATTGCTCCAAAGTCTAAATGGTAAGGCTGACGTTGGTCATATAGAATTGGCCATGGGTGATCAGGAAATCGCATTAGTAGTTCGTGAAACTGCACAATTATCTGAACAGGATGTCAACCAATTACGCGAATTTGCGTTACAGAAGGGGTGGCAGCTTTATATTCAGCCAGCGGGTCAAAACCAACTGACGCGTATTGATCAACCGCAATTGCCTGCGCGGCTGTATTACCGTCTGGATGACTTTGATGTTGAGTTTGGCTTTGATCCATTAGATTTTACCCAAGTCAATTCCACAGTAAACCCGCAGATGATACGTCTGGCATGTGATTTGCTACAACTACAACCAGGAGAGCGTGTTCTGGATCTGTTTTGTGGATTAGGAAACTTTTCCTTGCCATTGGCGCGCTGTGTTGGTGCGAGTGGAAGTGTCGTAGGGGTTGAGGGTAGTGAAGAAATGGTGCAACGTGGTGCGGAAAATGCCAGAATAAATGGTATTGCACAACTTTCATTCCATTCGCAGGATTTAACCCAGGATTTTTCGCATCATTCTTGGGCAAATCAGGGTTTTGATGCATTGCTGATTGATCCGCCTCGTTCCGGCGCAGAAGAAGTGATGCGATATATTCCTAAGTTTGGTGCAAAAAGAATCGTTTATGTATCATGTAACCCTGCAACTCTAGCCAGAGATGCCGGATTGCTGGTACAACAGGGGTATCGTCTGAGCAGGGCAGGTGTGATGGATATGTTCACACATACGGGCCATGTTGAGTCGATTGCCTTGTTCGAAAAAGAAAATTAAATAAACGATTAAAGAGATGATGTATATAAAAGTAGGAGAATGGTATGGTCACAGTACGTGAACAGCTGCCTGGGCGACTGAATGAGTTGTCACAGGAGGCGACTGTAGAACATGCCGATCAAGCCCTGCAGGATATGACCGAATGGTTAGATCGTGTACGCGGCATATTAGATGGGGCCCCATTAAAACAGCTCGAAGAAGTCGCCCATCTCACTTTAGAAAATGAGTTAGAAACCACGGTTCAGCATCGCTCCAATACTTTCTATACCGGTATTGAGATGGCGGATATCCTTGCCCATTTGCATGTCGATGAAGATACCTTGTCTGCAGCCATGCTGTATCGTTCGGTACGTGAAGGTGTCACGCCGCTTGCAGACGTACTGGAAAAATTCGGTGAGAGTGTACATGGCCTGGTGAAAGGCACCCTGTCGATGGGTAAGCTGTCCGAGCTGATTGAAAATAACAAACGTCTGGAAGACCATTTCAATAATAACCAGCGCGAGCATTTGACTGGCATTTATAAAATGCTGATCTCAGTCACCGAAGATGTCCGTGTAGTACTGATCAAGTTGGCCGAGCGTACCTATGCATTGCGTGAACTGGCGAAATCACCTCGAGATCGTCAGGAACGTGTTGCACGCGAAATTCTGACCATTTACTCGCCACTGGCCCATCGTCTTGGTATTGCCCAGTTGAAATGGGAGCTGGAAGATCTGGCCTTCCGTTATCTGGCGCCAGAACGTTATAAAGAAATTGCTTCTTTACTAAATGAAAAGCGCTTGGAGCGTGAACATTATATTCAGTTTGTAATCGACAAGTTGCGTGGTGAACTGGCTGAGCATGGCATTGAGGCCGAAATTACCGGTCGGGTCAAACACATTTATTCGATTTATCGAAAAATGAAGAGTAAGGATCTGAGCTTTGATCAGCTCTATGATATCCGTGCTGTACGTGTCCTGGTAAATTCGGTACCTGAGTGTTATCACACTTTAGGTATCGTACATCAGATCTGGCGTCATATTCCACACCAGTTTGACGACTATATTACCAATCCGAAAGCCAATGGTTATCGCTCACTGCATACTGCCGTGATTGCAGAAAACAAATCGCTTGAAGTGCAGATTCGTACCTATCACATGCACGAAGAGGCAGAGTTAGGAGTATGTTCACACTTTAACTATAAGGAAGGAGCAAAAACCACAGACCATTCCTTTAACCATCGCCTGCATTCCTTACGTGCTGTATTGGAGCATTACCAGGAACGTAATGATGCCAGTGCACATAAAGATTCTGAGGCAGAAGTTGAGAATTTTGAACAGATTCAAGACTTTGAAGGCTTTGAAAAAATTTATGTGTTTAGCCGCGATGGAGATATTAAAGAATTGCCGCGTGGCTCAACAGTCTTGGATTTTGCCTATCATGTCCATACCGAAGTGGGTAATAAGTGCTATGCCGCACGAGTGAACCAGCGCTACGTGCCGCTGACCTATACTCTGAAAACCGGGGAACAGGTCGAGATTCTGACCAAAAAAGACCGTGAGCCAAACCGTGACTGGCTGGTGAACTCGCTCGGTTATATCAAGACTGCACGTGCACGTGACAAGTTACGTCACTGGTTCCGTCAGCAGGATCGTAGCAAGAATCTGGAAGTTGGCCGTGAAATTCTGAATAAAGAACTTTCACGTCTGGCAATTCACCCGAAATCGATCGACTTGGGCGACTATTGCAATCACTTTAATGTGAAGAGTGGCGAAGACATTCTGATTGGTATCGTAAATGGCGATATCAGCCTGCATGCGCTAATCAATCAGGTGAATCGCCATATGCATCTGGATCAGGATGAACCTGAACTGGTACTGAAGCCGGCGCTGAATCCGCGTGCCAGTCATACTTTGTCTGCTCATGGTATTCTGATTGATGGCTTAGACAATGTTGAACTACATGTGGCGCAATGCTGTCAGCCTGTACATGGCGAGTCGATTGGGGGCTATATCACGCTCAATCGTGGAGTAAGCATCCATAAGGTGGCGTGTCCGGATTATGTGCGTATGATTTCGCAGGAACCAGAACGTGCGGTAGAAGCTGATTGGGAAATGCAGCCAACCCGTGGTCAGAGTGTCCAGATTGTAGTAGAAGCTTATGACCGCCGCGGTCTGCTCAAAGATCTGACGCAAGTGATCTTCTCTGATCAGATCAATATCCGTCAGGTAAATACTATTTCAGAAGCTGATGGTATTGCCAATATGAAACTATTGATCGAAGTCAAAGGTCTGGCCCAGCTGTCCAAACTGCTGGCTCGATTAGAACAGCAGCCAGGGATTATCAGTGCCCGTCGTTTGGTACAAGGTAATTAAATCTACTGATTAATTTGTCTAGAAAAGCCTGCCATTTATTGGTGGGCTTTTTTATTGTAAGGTGCTCAGTAGCACTTAATAAAAATGAAGTCACCCAATTGCGATGAGTACGACAGAACTATTTGAACGTAGACGGGAAAATCTGAGCAGGATCATTGATCAATGGATTGCCAGTCAGCGCTTTAAAACAGGCAAAGAGATCTGTGAATATTATGGCCTGTCTGCGACTTATGTCGCTCAGTTGCTGAATAGCAAGCGCCAGATTGGAGAAAAGGCGGCTCGGGAACTGGAACAGCAACTCGGCTTGAAATCTATGAGTCTGGATCAGCAAGAGCTTCAGATAGAACAAGTAAAAAATACTCTGGTTCCTCATTTATATAGCATGCAGGCGGTGGAGCAGGAACTGTTTTGCTTAAAGCCTCTGAATGATGTTCATTATGAAATAGAGTCTACGATTCAGTTGCAGGCGAATCACTATGCGATACAGATTAATGGTGAAGCCTATACACCTACACTAAAATCGGGTTGGTGGTTGCTATGTGACCGTCAGCAGTCAGCTCAAACAGCTGATTGGCTTTGCATACAGTTCATCAATAAATTCTGTTTAATTTTAGAATTACAGCGAGAAACTGAGCAGGAGTTACAATGTCAAAGTCTGGATGGCAAACGTCAGGTTCGTTTTCAGAAACAGGACGTTCAGCAAGCTGAGGTAGTGATCGCCATCCTGCATCCAGAACAGATTCAACGGCGATAAAAAAAGCCCATCTGTAGATGGGCTTTTCATATTTTAAAAGAAGGCTGAAATTATGGAATTTCGTTTTCTTCCTCAAACTCAGGTTTCACTTGCACAATGAAATCCTGACGGTTCAGGCCACGCCATAAAGCAAAGGCTGTACCGATATAGATCGACGAATAGGTACCTACAAAAACACCAACAAACATGGCGATCGAGAACCATTTCAAACCATCACCACCCATGATCATCATGGCTACGACTACCAGCAATAACGTCATAGAGGTATGAATGGTACGACGTAAAGTTTCAGTCAAGGCAATATTGATGATTTCCAATGGTTCAGCACCACGGATTTTACGGAAGTTTTCACGAATACGGTCAGAGACCACGATGTTATCGTTGAGTGAGAAGCCGATAATCGCCAATAACGCTGCCAGTACGGTTAGGTCGAATGGCCATTGCATCATGGCAAAGATACCCAGTGTCACCACGATATCGTGGAACAAGGACAGTACTGCACCAATCGCCAGCTTGAATTCAAAGCGGATGGTGACATAAACCAGCATCAGCAGCAGGGCAAGGGCAACCGCACCTGCAGAACGCACGTACAGCTCATTACCGACCTGACCACCAACCACATCAACTTTTGGTACTTCAGCTGCATTACCTGGCAGCTGAACTGCTGTGGTAATGGCTTTGGTCAAGTCTTCTGCTTCAACATCTTCCTGAACAGGCATACGCACCATCAGGTCACGATCTGACCCTAAGGTTTGTACCACAGCATCATTAAAACCAGCTTGACTCAATGCCTGAGTAACTGATTCTGGCTGAACCGGATTGGTATAGTTCAGCTCTGCTGCCACACCACCAGTAAAGTCCAGACCCAGGTTCAAGCCTTTAGTGGCAATAAAGAAGATGCTGGCAACCGTTAATAAAATTGAAAACAATGCCGCAGGCAAAGCAATTTTCATAAACGGGATAACACGTTCGTGATCCGGGCGGCCGTATTGTTTTGAATTAGGTTGAGTATTCTCAGTCATCAGTGATCTCCTTAAATGCTCAACTTTTTCAAGTTACGCTTTTTGCCATAGATAATCTGTACAATCGCACGGGTTACAGTAATTGCTGTAAACATCGAGCAGACAATACCAATCATCAGGGTTACGGCAAAGCCTTTGATCGGGCCAGTACCAATCGCGAACAGAATGAACGCCACCAGGAAGGTAGTTAAGTTCGAGTCGAAAATGGTGTTATAGGCCCGGTCATAACCGGCGACAATAGCCTGTTTTGGCGAAGCGCCCCATTTCATTTCTTCCCGTATTCGTTCACAGATCAGGACGTTGGCATCGACCGCCATACCAATGGTAATCACGATACCGGCAATACCTGGCAAGGTAAGCGAAGCACCAATCCATGACATGACTGTCAGGATCATCGCCAGGTTAAATACCAGCGCAAAGTTGGCAATCACACCAAACAGACGGAAGAACACGACCATCCAGATCGCCACCAAGATAAAGCCGATTTGGGTAGAGAGTACGCCTTTATCGATGTTTTCCTGACCCAGACTTGGACCAATCACACGTTCTTCAACAAAGTACATTGGCGCGGCCAGTGCACCGGCACGTAACATCAAGGCAAGTTCAGATGCTTCCTGTGGAGAATCCAGACCGGTAATACGGAACTGAGAGCCCAATACCGCCTGAATGGTTGCCGCGTTAATTACCACAGATTCGGTATATGGCGTACGAACTTCAGTTTGCTGACCTGTTACAGGATCTTCAACATAGCTGATCTTCTGCTTGTTCTCGATGAACAGTACAGCCATACGTTTGCCAACGGCATTACGTGTGGCATCGGACATGAGCTTACCGCCCGCAGCATCGAGGGTAATGTTCACCTCAGCACCACCAGTGTCCTGGCTAAAGCCACTTGAAGCATTTTGAACACGTTCACCCGTCAGAATACGGGTACGGTTCAGCAATAACTGACGACCGCTGTCCAGAGATTCATAAGCAAATGCTTCAGTACCAGGGGGTAATGTACCTGTTACCTGACCCGTATATGGATCAATATATTGATCGTTCAGATCTGAGACCAGACGGAACTCGAGGTTTGCAGTACGGCCAAGGACACGTTTTGCCTCAGCAGTATCCTGAACACCAGGAAGTTCAACCACAATACGGTTGCTGCCCTGAGTTTGTACCAGTGCTTCAGCCACACCTAGCTCGTTAATACGGTTACGCAGTGTGGTTAAGTTCTGGTTGACTGCATAGCTTTCAATTTCCTGCTTACGCACATCGGTATAGTTCAGGCGCAGGGTAGATCCGGTAGCCGTCGCTACAGCCTGCTGGGTGAACTCATTGTCATTACGGCGCAGAAAGTCCATTACCGCAGAACGATCATCATTATTGGCAAACTGCATGGTAATGGTGTTGTTGCTGAGGGTCAGGCTGTTGAATTTCAGATTGTTATCACGTAATTGACGACGCAGGTCAGTTGCCGATGTTTCCATACGCTGCGCAATCGCCTTGTCCATATCCACTTCTAGCAGGAAGTGAACACCACCACGCAAATCCAGACCCAGCTTCATTGGCTTGGCGCCAATTTTTTGCAGCCATTCTGGCGTTGTTGGTGCAAGGTTCAATGCTACAACATAATCATCGCCCAGGCCGCGACGCAGTGCTTCCTTGGCTTTGAGCTGTGCTTCGCTAGAATCAACACGAAGTAAGGCCGCATTGTTGCTGAAGCTGTTGTCATGAGTTGCAATATTTTCAGTTTTTAATAATTGCTCTGCCCTTTGTACGATGCCCGCATCGATCTGAGTGCCGGCTTTGGCACCCGAAATCTGTACGGCAGGTTCATCTGGATACAAACTAGGCAGGGCATATAATGTACTGATCGCCAGGACAACCAGGATCAGTACATATTTCCATGCTGGGTAACGCATTTGTTTTCTTCTTAAAATTAAAAAGTCGTGCAGGGAGCACGACTTCTTTTGATTAAATGTTATTTAAAGTGCCTTCAGGAAGTACTGAGACCACGCTCGCACGCTGAACTTTTACTTCCACGCCACGGTTGAGTTCAACCACAGCAAAGTCACCTTCAATTTTTGTGATTCTGCCCATTAAGCCGCCTGCAAATACCACTTCGCTGCCAACACCCAGACTTTCAATCAGTGCACGATGCTCTTTGGCACGTTTAGATTGAGGACGCCAGATCAGGAAATAGAAGATTGCTACGAATACCGCAATCATCAAAAGGTTCGCCATCAGGCTTGGTTGTTGTGCAGCTTCACCTGCAGCGTGAGCAGTCGAAATAAATAGGCTCATTTACATTTTCCTAAACTAAAAATGGTTAATTAACTGAATGATAATAAATTGACTTGTTCTGCAATTTACCTTGTCTTTTTCTTTAGCGCAAATACTGAAAGATTAATCTTCAGGACAAGGCGGCACTTGCATGCCACGGCGGGCATAAAAGTCCTCAACAAATTGCTCGAATGTGCCTTGATCCAGTGCTTCGCGCATCGCTTCAGTCAGGCGCAGGTAATAGCGCAAGTTATGAATCGTACCCAGCATAGAACCTAGCATTTCACCGCATTTCTCCAGGTGAAACAGGTAGGCACGGCTAAAGTTTTGGCAAGTGTAGCAATCGCAGGCTGGATCAAGCGGACTTTGGTCATGACGGTATTTCGCGTTACGGATACGTACTAAACCGCCGGTCACAAAATAATGACCGTTACGTGCATTTCGGGTTGGCATTACGCAGTCGAACATGTCGACACCACGGCGTACTGCTTCCACGATATCTTCCGGTTTGCCGACACCCATCAGGTAACGTGGTTTGTCTTCCGGCATTTTCTCTGGAAGATAATCTAGCACCTTGATCATTTCTTCTTTCGGTTCACCAACAGACAGACCACCAATGGCATAACCATCAAAGCCAATTTCAAGCAGGCCTTTTAAGGATTCATCACGCAAATCTTCGTACATACCGCCTTGAATAATCCCGAACAGGGCATTGCGGTTTTTCAGTACGTCGTGATGTTGAGTCTTACAGCGTTTGGCCCAACGTAAAGACAGTTGTAGCGATTTCTGTGCTTCTTCATGCGTTGCCGGATAAGGCGTACATTCGTCAAAAATCATCACGATGTCAGAGTTCAAGGTGTGCTGAATGTCCATCGAGATTTCAGGAGACAGGAATACTTTAGAACCATCAATCGGCGAGCGGAAGGTCACGCCTTCTTCCTTGATTTTACGCATCGCACCGAGGCTGAACACCTGGAAGCCACCAGAATCGGTCAGGATCGGGTTGTTCCATTTCATGAACTGATGCAGACCACCATGTTCACGGATGACGTCCAGACCTGGACGCAGGTACAGATGGAAGGTATTGCCCAGAATTACCTGAGACTTAATTTCTTTAATGTCACGAGGCAACATGCCTTTTACCGTGCCATAAGTCCCCACCGGCATGAACATTGGGGTTTCAACCACGCCATGCTCAAGCGTTAAACGGCCACGACGGGCACGGCCCGACTGCGCTAATTTTTCAAACTTCATAGGAGTTCCAAATCAAGGCGAAAAAACAGTTCGCTGATTGTTAATGCTAAAACCGGCTATTTTCCTTGATTCTGACCGTAAACACCAGCGCTCCATCCAGTCCGGGCTGTTTTATTTATGTTGCCTGTATGAATAAAAAATGAAGAATAAGCTTGTGATCTAACGTTCAAACTGGCGGATGTGCTCCTGAATTTCCGCTTGTGTCATGGCACAACTGCCATCAATTTCAGTTGCCATCGCTGCGATATGCTGGATCAGTTTCTGGATATAAAAATTGGCATCGACAAAATGCGGTTCCAGGGTCAGTAAATAGGCCTGATGGGCAACATGTAAATAATCATAAGCTTCTAACTTGACCAGCTGCGCCAGATCAATCAGCAGATCTTTATCGTTCTGGTTTAGCTTAAATGACTTTGACATGGCAGGTTGATTGGCAGGCTGTTTGCTGAACAGAAACTGTTGTCTTAATGGACTTTCCTGATTTAGAGAAATAGCCGATTGGAATTCTATTTGTGGCTGTGTTGGCATATGGATAAAAAACACAATCCGGTTTAAGTCCAGGCCATAATCCTGTTCTAAAGCATCACGTGCCTGTTGAAAGAGCTTTAAAAGTACATCCAGCGTATTGGCCTGATCGGTCTTGCTATGTTCCAGCAAAGGATTGCCGAAACTATGCTGGTTCTTGAAATAGCTGTCCAGCAGTGCACGAAACTGCGTCATACCGTTACTAGAGCTATGGACGGTACGGTAACGCCATTTCGCTGCATTCCAGCGTTCAGTTTCAGACAGATACTGTGCACGATCTTCCTGATCATTAAAAATACTACGTTCGGTTGAAATGGCGAGATAATCCATTCGCAGAAACTCGTCAAAGACCAGGCTACAGGCATATATTTCGTCGTCACTATAATGATCATAGAGTTGATAAAATTTCTTGATCAGGACTTCCTTTAAGGTATCGAGATGATCCAGCATAGTTTTAATTCTTTATTTTTATTCTGAAGCAAACTGCCTTAGCTGGAATCTCCTGATTCATCGCTAAGGCAGTTGGGTATTTCTTATCATCGCATGAATATACGTCAGGGTTTAAAAATTCGGACGATAGTCAAAACTTTGGGTCACGGCCTGATCGCGGAAGGGACGCACAGCTTTCTTTTGTAGTAGCATGTTATTGATTATATTATGCGGGAAAACCTGAATCTGGTTATTGAACAGTTCAACATTGCGATTATAGATACTGATTGCGGCACCGACATTTTCATTCTGTTCTTCAATTTCGTTCATCATTTTCAGATAAATTTCATTGGCTTTCAATTCAGGATAGTTTTCGATCACCACATTCAGGTTATGCATCAGCTCCCGGTTCAGGCTTTCGATCCGTTGTAATTGCCCGATATCGGCATCTTTAATATTCAGGTTCATGATGTTCTGACGCAGTTCAGTCACTTTCTCCAGCGTGCCTTTTTCGAAACTGGAATACTGTTCGACCAAAGGTTGCAGGCCATCTAGAATTTTCAGTTTCTGCCGTTCATAGCTGGCAACATCAGACCATGCCCGAATTGTGGCATTATGATAACGTACGATGCTGTTACGGATCATGATGATGGCAACAATCAGCAGAATCGGGATAATGACAAAAACAACAAATCCCATAAAAGCAGTCCCCCGAGAAAATAATTATTTTAAAAACTGAATCAGGTCAGTTTGCAGCTTTTCCAGTTCTACTAATTTAAACGTTCTCAGATGTCCACGCAATGCAGAAATATCCTGGATATTCTGCTTGCGCTCAGGCGCATTAAAAATGTCATGTGGTCCTAAATAGCACAGCACACGTTGTTGGGGATGAAAAATAAGATCGCCTTCACGGTATTGGAAAAATTGACTTAATCGGAGAACAAAACCCGGGCTAAGCTGTTTTGCCATTTGCATGGGATCTGTGCCATAAAATTTTAAACGCTGATTGGTGCGTATATCACTGCTATGCCAAGGATGGCGATAAGGTGAGGGGAATGGACGTCTTGATGTGCTAATCGCAAGCCCCTGCACAGAGACATCAAAGACAAATGCACCCCACAAATTTTTATGTTGTTCAATGAGTTTGACGGTATTGCCATTTTTGTCGATGGTTTTAATTTCATCTACATAGTGGTATTCAAACAACAAGACTTGGTGTTCTTGCTCATTTTCATCTAACCATGTGGTGCTGGCATAACGTGAGATGTCATTGCGTAATGAGCCACGTTCGAACACAGGAAAAAGGCGTTTTAAATTGCCAATAAATTGCCGAGGATTAAGTGGCATTGAAATATGCTGTGGCTGTTGTTGAAAGTGGAGATGATATTTATGCGTCAGCACACGTTCTTCTAAATATTCAATCACATCATTGATGGAGCGCTCTTGCTCATAAATCAGATAGGCCCAAAACAACATGCCAAAACCCAAGGCAAAATTGCATTGCAGCCAGAAATTGTGCGGTGCAATGATAAGGCTGAATACTTGCATCAAGCCAAAGAGTGCCAGGAACCACGGCAGGGTGTTTTCAAACTTTAGAGAAATTGAACCTTGCCATGGATGCAAGCCATTAAGAATGTCCTGATGGCTTTTGGCATCACTTGATAAGTGCCACAGCCGATCGATATTTTTAAACACCACTTCATTTTTTTTACGACGAATATGAATGGAGCGTTGCACTGCATCGATCGGCATAGATGGGTCCTGTAATTATTTGGCCTGATCAATCAGCATGGCATCACCATAGCTGAAGAAGCGGTATCTGCTTTCTACGGCATGTTTGTAGGCATTCAGGATATTGTCACGATTTGACAACGCTGAGACCAGCATCAGTAGGGTAGATTCAGGCAAATGGAAATTGGTAATCAAACGATCAACCACTTTAAACTCATAACCCGGGTAAATGAAAATCTGGGTATCACCGGTCCAGCCTTTGAGTTCACCGCCATTGGCCTGAGCTGCACTTTCAGTTGCGCGTGTGGCTGTGGTACCGACAGCAATGACTTTATTGCCACGTTCTTTCGTAGCTTTGATCAGGGCCATGGATTCATCAGAGACCTGACACCATTCACTGTGCATGATGTGATTTTCAATATCACTGGTGCGCACTGGTAAAAATGTACCTGCGCCAACATGCAGGGTCACAAACGTTTTTTGAATGCCTTTTTCTTCGAGTTTTTTCAGCAAGTCTTCATCGAAGTGCAAGGAAGCTGTCGGTGCAGCCACACTGGCTAATTTTGTTGGGTCATTGAAAACCGTTTGATAGCGTAAAGTATCAATCGCCTCTGCTTCACGGTTAAAGTAAGGTGGAATAGGCAGGGCGCCGTATTGATCCAGGACATCTAAAATCGGCTGGGAGAATTCCACAACAAACAGATTCTCATGACGGCCTTGAACAGTCACTTTAACGGCATCCGGGCCAATAAACAGTTCAGCACCGGCTTTCGGTGTATTGCTGGCTTTAATGTGACAGTGCGCGATGAACTGATCCATCATGCGTTCAACCAGAACTTCAACTGCACCACCTGACGCACGTTTACCTTTCAGGCGGGCTTTCATCACCTTGGTATCGTTCAGAACCAGCAAATCACCTTCATTCAATAAATCCAGAATGTCGGTAAATTGGTGGTCATGATATTGACCTTCAGCATCGAGGTGTAAAAGGCGGGAAGCACTACGTTGTTCAAGCGGATAGCGAGCAATCAGCTCATCTGGGAGATCAAAGCTAAAATCAGAAAGTTGCATGACAAGTTACGGTAATAAAAACTGGGCGTAGTATAAACTTTTTTCCTTTTTAAGGAGAAAATTGCAGCTTTATAGATCAAAAAAATGAGTTTTGTTTTAAAATTAAACAAATGCAGAGAATCTGCGTTGACATCTGATTGAAACCGAGTAATATACCTTTCATCCACTCCCGAGGTGGTGAAATTGGTAGACGCGGTGGACTCAAAATCCACTGTCAGCGATGACGTGTCGGTTCGAGTCCGACCCTCGGGACCAAAATTCTAAAGAGCCCTAAGCATATTCAGTCTTGGGGTTTTTTTATTGCCTGATATGTAATTTAACTATTTTAATTCCTTTAATTTCAGTATTTAAAGTGTTAAATGAATTCTTTGCTATAAAAAAATCCCTCTAAATTTAGAGGGATTTTTTTATTTCAAAAGCTTTAGGGTGCAGGATTTGGTGGAACCAGTTTATCCAAATCTTTATCAGACATCTGGTCGAGCTCAGCAATATCAGTTTTGATTTTCCATTGAGATTCATCATCCACCGGATTCGGCAGGCGTGCTTCTAACCAGTCACATACCACATCCGGCGGGAAATCTGCATGATTGCATTGAATCACCCAGCACAGGAAATCCTTCGCTTCACCATTCATATACGGAGGAGGGGATACCGGTAAAAACTGCGTCGGCAGGCGTTCATTCTTGGAAATATAATTCAGAACATGACCGAGTTCCTGTACAGTTTGCCAAGCCAGCGGATGGTCTACATCAATACGAAACTTGAACCACCATGCCTGCTTGCCATCAGATCCATAGCTATCAATCAGGTTTTTTTGAACACTTGGGACTTTACAGAAATATTCATATAAACGATCAAAACTTAAATCGGACACGATGTTGGACTCAAAATTCGGAAAATCAAAGTTTAGCACAAAGCATGCACGCAGCACCTGAGCCGCAGCACAAATGTCTTTTCACTATTGGCTGTAAAACCTTGTGGTATAACTGGATAAATTCATATTTTCTCCGCAAATTCTGTATAAAATATAGACAAACCTATCAAAGGAAGTTCCTATGAAAATTATCTTGTCCAGCGCCTGTCTAGCTGCACTATTATTTGGAGCTTCTGTCCCAGCCGTAGCAGGAAGTAACTGGGTCGGCTATACCAGCAAAGAGACTTATAAACGCCCGCAGCATCCACGTCCACCTCAGCAGCATTATCCGCAGCGTCCGCGACCGCCTGAACATCATTATCCGAATCAGTGGGGCCATCCACCGATTCAAAATGGGGTGAGTATTCGTTATCAGGCACCGACCACCATTTATCAAAACTCGACCAGCTATAGCTGGGTAAATGGCGATCCGAACGTGGCACATATTGAAAGCTCACGTTATGTACTGGTCAATGACTGGCGACGTTTGGGTCTGCCTGATCCTCCTGCTGGAATGCACTGGATCTATGAAAATGGACGTTATATCTTGGTGAATAATCGTTAAACCGCCCTGAATGAAGAGATACTGCGGTTATGCGTCAATACCTCAAAAAAACAAAATAATTTCCTCACCGGTGAGGAGAGGGCTAGGGAGAGGTGATCTGGAATAATATGTTTCTCAAATTCTAAAAGAGATTGACATGTATACATTAAGTCCCTCTCTCTAACTCTCTCCCAAAGGGAGAGAGGATTCTTCAATACAGTTATGAATAAAACATTTTATGCCAACTCATCATCTTCAGGGCGAGGGGTCTTGCCTTGAGGAACTGGTTTTTCAGTATGTTTGTCTCGGATAATTGATGGATAGTTCCAGGATGCATAACGCACAATTAAAATGGCGAAAGCCAAAATGAGGATAGAACCCGTAATAATCACTTGATCCATACTGGCTTTATGCGTGTGTTGAATATCAGAAATCAAGAGACGTGTCAGCGCAGTAATCGCAATGTAGATCAGGAATCGGACTGGCATATGATTGGTTTTAAAGTAAATACCTACCATCGCGCCTAATTCCAGATAGATAAATAACAGCAGAATGTCATCAATACTGGCAAATTTTTTGACTGTCAAAATGTCGATGACGGTATGACCGGCAGACCAGATCACCATACAGCCAATAATGAACAGGGCGAGATAATGAAAACTTTCTACGGCAAGATTACCGCCGCGGTCGAGGAGGGCTTCTATTTTCTTGGCTTTGGAATTAGGTTTCATCACTATGTCCTCCTGATTAAAAATAAATAATTTATAAATCTTAGGAAATTTTCTGCAAATTTCATGCAAAGAAAATGAAAATATGGAAAATAAAAATGTAAAAAGATGAAAAAGTGTACTTTTTTCATACCAAATTGCTATATTGTAGAAGTTATACATCGAATAATGAGGGAGAAAAAAGATGTTAGAAAAAATCCAAAATAAGATTAATCAATTAGAAACAGGCAAAAAATTAATTCTGGGTACAGGGATTAAAAGTGATGACATGCAGAAAGTATTAGAGTTGTGTGAATCTTTGCAGTCTGAAGGGGAAATCCGAATTGTGAACAAGCATCTGAATCCTAAGGTGGCCAATCAGCCAGATACGATTCTGATCGAAAAAGTTTAAAAGAATAATAAAAAACGCCTGCAATTGCAGGCGTTTTTTTATGACTTAAATATCTTAAGACTGAGTTGTGAAGTACTCTTCAGAGAACTGTGTTAATGCTTCTGAACCTGCTTTGACTTTAGTAATACGCAGTGCCAGTTCAGGCAGAATGCGTTGTACGAAATAACGAGCAAGACCCAGTTTGTTCTGATAGAACTCACCTTGTTTATCTTTCGCAGCATGGGCAATGCGCGCGAACATATAAGAGAAGCTCAACAGGCCTACTGCATGCAGGTAATCTACTGCTGCACCATTCGCGTATTCTGGATTTTCTTTCGCAGCTTCAATAATATGCTGGGTTACTGCTTCAACTTCTGCAGCCGCATCAAGGGTCGCATCTTTAATAAAGTTCAGGTCAGCATCCAGTGCATTGGTAAAATCACGGATTTCCTGAATGTATTCAGCAATAAATTCACCATTACATTTAATGGTCTTACGGCCAATCAAGTCTTGTGATTGAACACCGTTAGTCCCTTCGTAGATCTGTGAAATACGCAGGTCACGGATACACTGTTCCATGCCCCATTCACGAATATAACCATGACCACCGAAGACCATTTGTGCATCAAGTGTTGCATTGAAAGCTGTATCAGTCAGATACGCTTTCGCGATTGGTGTTAACAGTGCAACACGATCATTGGCTTTCTTAATTGCTTCTGCATCAGTCGAGAACTTGGTGATGTCAAGCTGTTGACCAACGTACACAGCGAATGCACGAGAAGCTTCATTGTTTGCACGTACATTTAAAAGCATACGACGGACATCGCCATGTACTAGAATGCTGTCTGCTGGTTTGTTTGGAGACTGAACGCCACAAGCACTACGGCCTTGCAGACGATCTGTCGCATATTGCGCCGCATTTTGGTAAGCGAATTCAGAAGCGCCTAAGCCCTGGATCCCCATAGACAGACGTTCGTAGTTCATCATCACGAACATGGCTGCCAGACCTTCGTTTTCTTTACCTACCAGATAACCTTTGGCACCGTCGAAGTTCATGACGCAAGTGGCAGATGCTTTGATCCCCATTTTGTGTTCAATCGAACCTGGACCTACCGGGTTACGTTCGCCCATCGAACCATCTTCATTCACAAGAAATTTAGGCACGATGAACAGGGAAATACCGCGAGAGCCCGCAGGCGCATCCGGTGTTTTTGCCAATACCAGGTGAATAATGTTTTCAGCCAGGTCGTGGTCACCACCAGTAATGAAGATTTTGGTACCGGTAATGCTGTAAGTACCATCACCATTGCGTTCAGCTTTGGTTTTGATAATACCCAGGTCAGTACCCGCATGTGGTTCGGTTAGACACATGGTACCTGACCATTCGCCAGAATAGATTTTTGGTAGGTAAGTTTCTTTTTGCGCTTGAGAACCATAGCTGTTCAATGCCATACCCGCACCGACAGACAGCAATGGATACAGCATGAAAGAGGGGTTAGTAGCGAAAAGCATTTCATCTGACAGAACGGTCAGCATTTTTGGCATTTCCTGACCGCCCCATTCAGCATCAGCACCAAGGCCAATCCAGCCGCCTTCAGCATATTGTTTGAATGCTTCTTTAAAGCCTGCAGGTGTGGTCACAGCGCCATTTTCATATTTCGCGCCTTCTTCATCACCGGTACGGTTCAATGGAAGGGTGACGTTCTGCGCAAATTTAGCCATTTCTTCAAGAATTGCTTCTGCTGTTGCAGCGTCTAAATGGGCTAAATTTTCATTGGCTTGCCAGAATTGTTCAGCATTGAATACATCGTTCAGGATGAATTTCATATCGGCAAGTGGCGCGTTATAAATTGGCATAGTGGGTCACCTGTTTCTTGTTTGAATCGATTGATTTTAAGTCAGTCTAATGCATTAAAAATCTTATTGTTAGACGACTAAAGGTTAATTCTGTAACGCTTTATAAAGAAAAAGGACTGCCTGAAGATGACCGTCCTTTTTCTTATTATGCATTTAAAACTGCATCAGCTTAGAATGCGAAATGTTCAGCATCTAAAGACATAAGCGGTTCTACACCAGTTGCAATCACGTCAACGTGTGAACGAACACGTGGCAGGATTTTCTTGAAATAGAAACGTGCAGTCGTCAGCTTCGCGTTATAGAAGTCTACGTCTGTAGTACCCGCAGCCAAGGCTTCTTGTGCAACCAGTGCCATACGAGCCCATAGGTAAGCAAGCGTTACATAGCCAGAGAAATACATGTAATCAACTGCCGCAGCACCGACTTCTTCAGGGTTTTGCATTGCACGCATACCAATTTGCATGGTCAAATCGCCCCATTCTTTGTTCAGCGCTGCAAGCGGTTCAACAAATTCTTGCATTGCTGCGTTGTCTTTGTTGGCTTCTGCGAATTTGTGAATGATCTTGGTGAAGTCTTTCAGCATCGCGCCTTGCGTACCCAGAACCTTACGACCTAACAAGTCAAGTGCTTGGATTTCAGTAGTACCTTCGTATAAGCAAGCAATACGTGTATCACGTACGATTTGCTCCATACCGTGCTCGGAAATAAAGCCGTGACCACCAAATACCTGTACACCATGTTTCGCAGCTTCTGAACCGGTTTCGGTCAGGAAGGCTTTGGCAATTGGCGTCAATAAAGACAAGATGTTGTCAGAGAATTTACGATCTTCTTCAGTTGCACCTTGTTCAACGATATCTGCGTGTAGACTCAACAGATGCACTAGTGCGCGACCACCTTCTGCAAATGCTTTCTGCGTCAACAGCATGTTACGTACCGCAGGATGCACAATGATTGGATCTGCTTCTTTTTCAGGGGCTTTCGGGCCAGAAAGTGAACGCATTGCCACACGGTCTTTGGCATAAGCCAATGCACCTTGGAAAGAACCTTCAGATGCTGCAAGACCTTGAACGGCTGTACCAATACGCGCAGTGTTCATGAACGTGAACATGCAGTTTAGACCACGGTTTTCAGGGCCAATCAAGAAACCTTTCGCGTTATCAAAGTTGATCACACAAGTTGCGTTACCATGAATCCCCATTTTGTGTTCGATTGAACCGCAACGAACTGCGTTACGCTCCCCTAAAGAGCCATCTGCATTTACATTGAACTTTGGTACGATAAATAAAGAAATACCCTTAGTACCTTTAGGTGCGCCTGGTAAACGTGCCAATACGATGTGCACGATATTCTCTGCCATGTCATGTTCACCAGCAGAGATAAAGATTTTCTCGCCAGAAATTGCATAGCTACCGTCTGCTTGTGGTTCAGCTTTAGTACGGATAATACCTAAGTCAGAACCTGCATGAGATTCGGTTAAACACATGGTTCCGGTCCAGACACCTGATACCAGATTTGGCAGATAGGTATCTTTTTGTTCTTGAGAACCGTGGTGCTCAAGGGTACGTACCGCACCGTGAGATAGACCTGGGTACATGCCCCATGCCCAGTTTGCTGTACCTACCATTTCTGAAATCACGTTTCCTAAAGAAACAGGTAGACCTTGACCGCCATATTGCTCTTCAGCAGAAAGCGATGGGAAACCCAGTTCGATATATTTTTGATACGCTTCTTTAAAGCCGGTCGGCGTGGTGACTACACCATCGTTCCAGGTACAGCCTTCGCGGTCGCCCACCTGGTTTAAAGGAGATAATTCGTTTTCACAGAAGTCTGCAGCAGCTTCTAAATATTGGTCAACTAACTCACGGCTTACGTTTCCAGAGAATGCAGGGAGTTTTGCATAATGTTCTTCAGCATTTAATAATTCATGCAAAACAAATTGCATATCACGTAGTGGCGCTTTGTATTGTGGCATATCGGTTTCCTCAATACTGGTTTATACCAGCGTTATAATCCTGAATTAAATTGAAACGTGCCTTCATTGACACGTATTGACATGGTCTAATCGTGCAACATCTTCCTTGTTGGCACAAGCATTTCAAGGCTATTTCTTGGTGACTGTAAAGTCAAAGATAATTACCCTTGAAATCTTAAGTATATTGAGTGTAAACGTTTTTATAAAAAAATATCTGACACGAATGGTCAAAAACCTGCACACTTAGATAGACTTAGTTCTAACAATCAACACGCATAAAAAAAGACACCCGGAAGTGCCTTTTTTAACAATAAATTTGAAACGTTCAGTTAAGAAGTCTTAACGGCTGGTGCTTTAACTGAAGCATTTGGCTGGAAACGGACGTGACACTGACCATTAATGGTTTTTTCACCTATTTTGAGCTGTACAGCTGCGCCATCTTTTTTACCCTGACAGGCCTGAACAACAGCTTTTTGCTGTGCCTGACGTTGAGCCAGACGCTGGTCAAATTGTTTTACCATTTCCGCACGTTGCGCATCAGTCAGTGCTTCACCACGGTTTAATGCTCCACGGAAGTCACCACGCATTGGGCGATGTTCACCTTTCATACCACGGAACTCGCCACGCGCAGCTTTCATATCTTTACGGTCTGCTTTGAAAGAGATCTGACAAGTACCGTCTATAGTTTTATCACCGGCTTTCACCTGGACTGCACTGCCAACAGCTTTGTTATCACAGGCCTGTTGCATTTGCTTATGCAGCTGCGCACGTTGTGCACGCATTTGCTTGAACTGTTCGCGCTGTTCTGGAGTCAGATGACGACCTTTATAATCTTGATGATGTTTCATCATTTGCGGATGATCTTCACTTGGTGCATGCTTGGTCGATTGACACGCGGTCAATGCCCCCATTGATAACACACTTGCACCCAGGACGATGATTTTTGTCATTGCTTTCATTGTATTTTTCTCCAAGCCACGAGCCTGATCTGTATGTTGCAAAGAATAAACAATAAAGATGAAGAAACAATGAAGAGTTTTTTCAGCTTGTGTTCGCTACAATAATGAATCTAGAGGAAAAACTGAGAATCTGCTTTTGAATATTCGCCGCATTCCGATTGCACTCCGGCTGTTTTTAACAGTGCTGTTTACCACCTTGGTGATTACCACGGTGAGTCTCGGTGTGCTTCATCTCAACATGCAGCGTAATTTCACTCGCTATGTTGCCGATGTGGAAATGCAGAAACTGGATCATGTCATTGAAAACCTGGCCGAAGTCTATGGCGTTTATAATGACTGGGGCAATGCAATTCAGGCTCAGATTCTACAGATCGAAGGTGAAGCAGCGCCGGATGATTATGACCGTCTTTCACGCTGGTGGTTACGTCGTCAGTATGACATTGCCTTACAGCAACGTTATTTTCAGGATCACACCTTAGCCAATGTAGCACCAAGCCTGATGGGCACAGATGCTGAACAGCGTACTGTAAATGAGGAAGAACTACGTGTATTGGCAGCAAATTTACCTTCACAGTTTCAGCCTTTTGAAGGTTTAAAGTTCCCGCTGAGTTCTAATCAGAACCTGTTTAGAACCGATCGTAAAAATGGCTCGCAGTTAACAACACAGCCGCAAGCGGGTAAAAAACAGTTTATCCAGATGCCTGACCGTTTGGGTCTGAGTTCACGTCTATCGCTCTATGATGCCAAACGCCGTTTTGTCGTGGGTGAACCTTCCGATGAGCAGATTTCTTATCGCCCGATTATGGTAGACGATAAAATTGTCGGTTACCTGGGTCTAAAACCGGTACTGGATCAGGAAGATGCATTAAGTATCAATTTCTTTAGTAATCAGAAACGTTACCTATTCCTGGTATATGGCCTCAGTATCCTGACCAGTCTGATCGCTGCACTCCTGTTAGCGACTTATTTCAAAAAGCCGATTCAACGCTTGTTGCAAGGTACACGTGAGTTAACCAAAGGTAATTATCAGCATCAGGTTAAAGTCAACCGCAATGATGAGCTGGGTGATTTATCCAATGAGTTAAATCAATTAGCTGTCATTCTCAATCAACATGAGACTTCACGTCGCCAATGGGTAGCGGATACCTCGCATGAGCTGAAAACACCACTAGCCGTGTTGCAGGCACAGATTGAAGCGATGCAGGATGGAATTCGTAAGCCAACCCCAGAACATTTTGCTTCGATGCTGGCACAGGTGACCAGCCTGAAAAAACTGACTCTAGATTTGGCAGCCCTGGCACAGGCTGATGCCCAGCAATTGCAGGTGTATGTCAGTACGATTAATCCATGGGATGTGGTACAGCAGGAATTAATGAACTTCCATCCAAAGTTTGAACAGGCGCAATTAACTGTGACTGCGGAAGGTGAAGGCGCAGATGTAGAGCTGGATCTGGACCGCTTTAAACAGATCGTGGCCAATTTGCTGAGCAACAGTATTCGCTATACTGAAACGGGTGGACAGGTACATATTCATACTGAACAGAATGACAAAGAATGGACCTTATATGTCGATGACAGTCCGTTTGGTCTGACCGATGAACAGCTGGCCCGAATAGGTGAACGTTTCTATCGTGTAGATGACTCGCGTACCCGTGCCACTGGTGGTACCGGACTGGGTTTGGCATTATCGTGTAAAATTACGCAAGCATTAGGTGGAAGTTTAAGCTTCGATCATTCGCCACTCGGTGGATTACGTTGCAAGCTGACTTTTCCTAAACAAATAAAATCATAAGGAAGTTTATTCATGAAACACATTATGCTGGTTGAAGACGAAGTCGAACTTGCACAATTGGTGCGAGACTATCTAGAAGCTGCTGGTTTTGAAGTCAGCATGTTTCATGATGGACAGGAAGCTTATAACAGTTTCACTCAACGTAAGCCGAGCCTGATGATTCTGGACCTGATGGTGCCACGTATGGATGGCCTGACCATCTGCCGTAAGGTGCGTGAGCAGTCCGATCTACCGATTATTATGGTGACGGCACGTACTGAAGAAATTGACCGTGTACTCGGCCTGAATATGGGTGCAGATGACTACATCTGTAAACCATTTAGTCCGAAGGAACTGGTCGCGCGCGTGCAGGCAGTTCTACGCCGTCTGGATCGCAAGGCCGAACCGGAAAGCAATGATTTGTTCCGTATGGATAAATCGCAACAGCGCATCTGGTATCAACAAAAAGCGCTGAACCTGACCCCAACAGAATTCCGTTTATTAGAACTGTTTTTGGAGCATGTGGGTCAGGTGTATTCACGTGCGCAATTGCTGGATCATATTAACCCGGACAGCTTCGATGTGGCGGACCGTGTGATTGACAGTCATATCAAGAACCTGCGCCGCAAGATTTCCGAGGCTGCTGAAACGGGTAACCGTCATGAGTGGATTCAGGCAGTTTATGGTGTAGGTTACCGTTTTGAATATCCTGAGGACTAACTCTGGTTCAAGGAAATCACGAAAGCGAATAGATTTTCTCTATTCGCTTTTTTATTCACTAAAGAATACTGTGGTACGTTTTACTATAAAAATAGCGCGATAAAAGCAACTTAAATGGATAACTGAATTGGTGAGGAATAGGAGATCGATATTCGAGCACGTAAAAATTTAATAAAAGAAACCTTCTTAAATAAAAAATAAAAGTTTAAGAACTAATCACTTAAATTTATGAGTTAGCTGATTGGCATTAGACTCGGTACAATTCTATTTTTTTATTCATCATGAGAATATATTTTGGAGAGTGAAACACCGCAGCTTCAACGCCGTTTGAAGAATCGTCATATCCAGCTGATTGCCATGGGCGGTGCGATTGGTACCGGTCTATTTCTAGGCTCAGCTCATATTATTCAGTCTGCTGGTCCATCCATTATTTTGGGTTATCTGATTGGCGGTTTGATTGCTTTCCTGATTATGCGCCAACTCGGTGAAATGATTGTACATGAACCTGTAACCGGTTCATTTAGCTATTTCGCCTTTAAATATTGGGGGAAGTTTCCAGGATTTTTAACGGGCTGGAATTACTGGATTCTGTATATTCTGGTAGCGATGACTGAGCTGACTGCGATTGGTAAATATATCAATTACTGGTGGCCAGAAATTCCGGCATGGGTTTCGGTTTTATTTTTCTTTATTCTGGTCACTGGCATGAATTTGACCAATGTAAAGATTTATGGCGAATCTGAATTCTGGTTATCAATGATAAAAGTCCTTGCGATTGTCGCGATGATTTTATTTGGGATTTATTTGCTGGTCACTGCTGATGTTGATTCTACTGCTTCAATAACGAACTTATGGGCACATGGCGGTTTCTTCCCGAATGGCTTTGAAGGACTGTTTTATATGCTGGCCTTTATGATGTTTGCATTTGGTGGGATTGAGCTGATCAGTATGGCTGCTGCGGAAACTGAAAATCCGGATCAGAATATTCCAAAAGCTGTAAATCAAACTGTAATTCGTGTATTTCTATTTTATATCTGTTCACTTGCAATTCTATTATCACTTGTGCCGTGGAATCAGCTGAACTTAGGTGATTTAGAGCATAGTCCATTCGTGATGATTTTTAATCTGATGGGTATTGATTGGGCCGCCCACTTATTAAATTTTATTATTTTGACAGCCTCGCTATCAGTGTGTAATAGCGGGATGTATGCCAATAGCAGAATGCTATTAGGCCTGGCAGAGCAGGGTAATGCTCCAAAAGCCTTTAAGAAGGTGAATGCACGAGGAATTCCAGTGCTAGCGGTGCTATTCTCAGCATTACTGATTTTTGGCTGTGTTTTATTAAACTATTTTGTACCTGAAAAAGCCCTAAGCTATCTAATTTACATTGTGGTGGCAGCAGCAGTACTGAACTGGATCATGATTACACTGATTCATCTTAAATTTAAGCAAGCCATTCGCCTCCAAACTGTACAAACTAAATTCCCTGCATTGTTTTCACCCCTGAGTAACTATTTGGTTTTAATCTTTATGCTGACAGTGCTCTATATCATGTGGGATCAAGGTTTCATGTTGTCAGTGCTGATGCTGCCAGTGTGGATTGTAATATTATTTATTCTTTTCAAAATATTACAAGCCAAGAAAACTTAAATTTTTTATCCTTTTAAAAATGGGTTCATTAGAGCCCATTTTTATGTGCCTTTTTTCATGCTTTAGTAGAAATAATAATGTGATTTATATTTGCTTGATTAATTGAAATTGGAATAAATTGATTTGTCTATATTCTATTTAAAACAAGGTGATAAAGTTTTTATTAAGAATAAATGTAGTAAATAATTAGAATTATTTTCATAAAAAATAGGTATTAAAAAATAATTTAATTGAGGGGTTGGCTGAATCAATAAAATAGAATTTTATATTAATAAATACTTTTTCAATAATCGAGTTTGAAATAATTTATATTTTTATTTTCTATGGATTTGTTATATATTTTATAGGCTTCTTAATAATAAAAATAAATACCTATTAAAAGGCGAATTATAAGAATTAATTTATTATTTTAATAAGGACTTTACTCATGAAACTCAATATTATAGCAACGATGCTGCTTGCCTCTACGGGAATGCTAATGACTGGCTGTGGTTCAGATTCAGGCAGTTCTGGTAGCTCTACACCACCATCTCAAACGACCCCGGAAGAAACCGTAACGCCAGCAAATGGAGTAGAACGATTAATCATTACCGATGCAAGTCATCTGGCGCTTGCAGATGCTGACATTCGAATTTTATCAGCTGCACAATGGAGTAATAACGTCACCAGTATTTCTGATAATAATACAGTTGATCACAGTCTCTTTGTCCAGTATGACCGTCTTCCGGTGATTAGTGATTTCTCCTCGGCACGAGAATATACAACAGACCATTTGGGTGTTTCTGGTTCAGTTCATTTAGCACCAGGTATTTACTATATTTTGGTCAGAAAGCATTCTGAAACTGCAATCGTGCCATTCATTATTCACCCGACAAATACCAATAAGGAATTGTCGATCAACGTGCCTTTAACTTGTAATAATGCTGAATGTGGAACGATTCATCCGGTAAATGAAGCAATTATTGGGACACTATCAGGGCAAGTTCTGGTGCAAGGTCAGCCTTTGGCAAATGCACAGGTTTCATTATCAGGTGGTGCGGCTACCAATGGCGCATTCGTTACAGCATTAACTGATACGAAAGGATATTTCAGTCTAGCTTTTAATGTATCTGATGAGCTTGGCGATACCTTAAAAAATGCAACGCTTATGATCAGCGCACCCGGGTATATAAGTTTAACAAAGCAGGTTGCAGTGACGTCCTCTATTTCAGGGGGTAGTCAATTTACCTTGATACAAAATACTGAAGCTACGACCAGTATTTGGCAGGAAACTTTTGAAGAAGACTCTGCTACCCGAGATGAATGGGAAAATGCCTCTACAGTTGAAGAAACAAAATGGTCTTTACTGCAAAAAAATCACAAGATTATCAATAAAGATGTGAATCGTTTAGTGACCTTGGCACCAGATGATAGCAGTAATGGCAAACTGCCAGATCCTGCTCAAGGCAATTATGCATATTGGTATGGCAATGGTGTTGCAGGTAGTTTCTTAAATAAAGAAGCCAGTCTTTTAACCGAGGAAGGGCAGCCAGTAGAAACAAGACTGAATGGTGGAACGTCAGCACAGGCGTATTATGGAACACTGACTTCACCAGTAATTGACCTGAGCACTACACAAAAACCAATCAGCTTAAGTTTTAAAACCTGGTGGGAAATTGAATCAGTAAATCCAAGTAGCAGAGGGTATGATGCCATGGATGTGGAAGTTTCAGTGAATGGAGGGGAATTTAAAAAACTGGCGCGATTAAATCCGCTGTCTGATCCGCAAACAGATTATAACCGCTGGTCAATTCCATTCTCAAACTTTGGCTTTAACCTTGCACCTCAATTTGCCCAGCAAGAAGCTATTTCTTTAGATGAATATGCGGGGCAATCCAATGTTAAAATCCGGTTTAAATTCGATACTGTCGATCAGTACTATAATGCATATCGTGGCTGGATTATTGATGACATTGTGATTCAAAACCAGCCTGGTACTTTCCCGCTTTATAGCAACAATGAGGAAGTAGATGACGAGGTTTCGATGTTTGTCGCAAAAGCAGCGAAAGCTTTAATGCAATTGGCATCGAGTTCCCGATGGATAGAAAATCCGCCAGAGCGTACTCAATAAAATAGCATGTAAATAAATCATATAAAAAGCGAGCAGACTAATCTGCTCGCTTTAAACTTATAAGAAATTCAAAATGTTTTTCTTTTTAGAAAAATATAAACCTTTCATCTATATCTTTCCGGTTGCTCCCAAATAATTTACCTGGAAGTGAAGCGACCTCGGTCATCGCGTGGCGGGGTATTTCTTCCGCCTCGACCTCCCGAACGACCGCGATCGTCATCATCATCACGGCTGCGACTGCGTCCACGACCACCTGAGCGACCGCGATCGTCATC
>NZ_MODX01000023.1:0-50733 GCF_001866125.1 Acinetobacter sp. LCT-H3
CAAAATTATTTACAGGCTCTAAGAGTCTGATTAGATTCAGCCACCTCAACCCTGTTATGGTTGAAGTGGCAGTGCGATCAAAGCTTATTTATGATTTTTATTGTGTTCGGACTTGTCTTGCTGGTCCTTGGTGTTTTTGCCTTGATCCTGTTTAGACTGGTCTGCATCAGATTCTGAATCCTTATCTTTGGCAGCCTCTTTTTTATCAGACGTATTCTCCTTAGAGGTGTCATCTTTAGCGTCTTGATCTTTAGATGAATTCTCTTTCATTTTAGTCATCGTATCGGTGGCCATCTGTTTCAGCTCAGCCAGTTTGACAGAAGCTTCATTCACCAATTCAGTAATCTTCTGTTTGGTATCATCAAACTTATGTAAGGCTTCATCTTTTAGATGCGTCATACGATCCTGCTGATCTTGACCATTATTGCCATGTTGCTGGTCTGATTTTTCATCTTTATGCGCAGCCTGTTTGGAATCATCTGTATCATCATTCTGCTTGACTTCAGACTTGCCATTTTTTAGCTCATTCAGAATCTTTTCGCCTTTCTGTAATAGCTCTTCACCAATAGCAATCGCCTTGGCTTTTAAGTCATCCATCTTGGTCGTTTCATTTTTTTTATCTGATTGCTCACTATCTGAGTCTTTAGCACTCTGCTTTTCAGATTTATTATCCGACCCGTTCTTCTGAGCCTCTAATACTTCCTGATGTTCTTGTTTGTGCTGCTTGTCGATCTCGTTTTGCTTTTGCTCTTTTTCAATTTGATCATGCATTTCACGTGCATGTTGCTGTTTATCTTGGTTCTGCTTAGAAGTACTTGTCTGGTTATTCTGAGTCATGAGTACCCTCCTTAGGTAAGTCATATAAGTTATCAGACAATTATTTAGCATAAAGCAGAGAATGAATCGGGTGAATTAAGCAAACTGCAACAAAGCCTGTACATGTTGTTGCTGATCATTGCATCAGATAGCACAAACCTTACGATCTTAAATTTTCATCACTACCCTGGACGAGATTGTGCTCTGTATTTTGAAGATTCTATTTATCTTATTTCTTGCACCATCGGTTAGTATTTTACTGTCATCATGACATCGTATTTCCTTTAGCCTGCCTACTCAAATACTGTCATAGCTTGATTTTTCAAGCTAAAGGATGCTTATGATCGATCTACATTAAACGTTTATAGAATGAATAAAACTAAAGGTATCAAACGACCTTAGTTTAAGCACGCACGGTACTCATAAAACTTACTACCGAGAACAACCAGATGAACAGGATAAAACTGCGCGCTTGAGTGAAATGTGCCACATCTGTACCATGCAAAATGTTGTGGCGTGTTGAAGTGACGTTCGAACTAGAATCCATTTTATAAGCAGCCAGTTCTGCAAAGTATGGATTCAATTCTGCAGCGATTTTAGATTTATGCCATAGACTCTTAATTTCATTGCCCTTTAAACCGGGAACGATTTTATAGACATCGACAAACTTGGTGCCGTTTTGCTTTAAAAAACCTTGTTGGATTAAGACGTCGGTGAGTAAACCTTCAAGCTGTGCATAGAGCAAAGGTACACAACCTGCATAACAGCCCAATTTATACATTTTAAAGGCTTCAACAATCACGGGACGGCGTAAGGCTTTATGGGCTTCATCTATTTGCATCGCATCAAAAGCAGTCAGTACGTCTTTTTGGAAGTCTTCACTATTGATGACATCGAGTAGGTTAAAGGCTTTAACATCTTCATGACGATGGATCTGTTGCCAAAAATGCATCAGATTTAAGGCATCATTGGCCACTTTTGAACCGACAGGTTGATCAAGCTGATCGGCAAGCACTTCAAAATAAGCATCTTGCTTGGCTAGTTCACGCAAATGATTAACTAAGAAGGTGTGTTCACCTTGCGAAACCTGATCTAAATAGCTTTGCGCATCTTCAAGGATACGTTTGCCTAAAGTCTGTTGCTTGATATTCGATTTAATCCGTCTGACTGGTTGATCATCTTCAAAATCATCATAATCGTCATACATAGTCAAGCACTCAAGCAAATGGCGGATAGGCTATTATCCCTGATAATCCTGCCATAAAGTAGCATTTCATTGAGGTGCAACTTTGTTATTAAAAAAGAATTCACCAAAAGCCTTATGCAAGTCATGTCTATCTCATGTAAAATTACCGCCCATTGCATAAAATACGAATGAGAGAGTCAGATCCGTGCGTAATATCTTAGTCACTAACGCCCTTCCATACGCCAATGGCCCGATCCATATGGGTCACCTACTCGGTTATATCCAAGCTGATATTTGGGTACGTGCGATGCGTGCAATGGGTCATAACGTGACTTATGTATGTGCGGATGATGCGCATGGTACGGCGATTATGCTGCGTGCTGAAGCCAATGGCATTACCCCTGAACAGCAAATTGCCAACGTTCAAAAAGAACACGAACGTGACTTTGCTGGCTTTAAAGTGGACTTTGACCACTACGACTCAACCAATAGTGCAGAAAACCAGGCTCGTGCATCTGAGATTTATATCAAGAACCGTGAAGCGGGCAACATTGCAGTTCGCCCTGTAACGCAATTGTTTGACCCTGAAAAAGGCATGTTCTTGTCGGATCGTTTCATTAAAGGCACCTGCCCGAAATGTAAAGCGGAAGATCAATACGGCGATTCATGCGAAGTGTGTGGCACGACCTACAACGCAACTGAACTGCTCAATCCAAAATCGACCTTAAGCGGTGCGACACCTGTCGAGAAATCTTCAGATCACTATTTCTTTAAACTGCCTAACTTTGGTGAATACCTACAAAAATGGACACGTGACCAAGGTCGTTTACCTGTATCCATTGCCAATAAGTTAGATGAATGGTTTGAAGCAGGTTTGTCGGATTGGGATATTTCTCGTGATGCACCTTACTTTGGTTTTGAAATTCCAGATGCACCAAACAAATATTTCTATGTTTGGGTCGATGCGCCTATCGGCTATATGTCGAGCTTTGAAAATTACATCAAGACCAAACGTCCTGACTTAAGCTTTGACGATTACTGGAAAAAAGATTCTCAAAATGAGGTGTATCACTTCATTGGTAAAGACATTGTTTATTTCCACGCGTTGTTCTGGCCTGCCATGCTTGAAGGTGCAAACTACCGCACGCCTACAAGCTTATTTGTTAATGGCTTCTTGACTGTAAACGGTCAGAAAATGTCTAAATCTCGTGGCACATTCATTAAAGCTGAAACCTATTTAGAGCATTTAAACCCTGAATACTTACGTTACTACTTCGCATCTAAACTTTCTGACAAAGTTGAAGATTCTGACTTAAATCTTGATGATTTCGTTCAGAAAGTAAACTCTGACTTAGTTGGTAAAGTCGTAAACATCGCAAGTCGTTGTGCGAAGTTTATTAACACGAAATTTGACAATAAACTTTCTGCAACGTGTGCAGAGCCTGAATTGGTGCAAAGCTTTATCGATGCAGGTGATTCAATCGCGGCAGCATACGAAGCGCGTGAATTCTCAACAGCAATTCGTGAAATCATGGCGCTTGCGGATAAAGCGAATCAATATATCGATGAGAAAAAGCCTTGGGCTTTAGCGAAAATTGAAGGCGAAGAACAACAAGTTCATGACGTATGTTCTGTGGGTATTAACTTATTCCGTCAATTGGCGGTTTACCTTGCACCTGTACTTCCTACATTGGCAGAACAAGTTCAAGCATTCTTGCAGTTAGACAGCTTTAACTTTGAATCTCGTAAGCAAGTGTTAGTGAGTCATGAAATTGCATTGTTCCAACCGTTAATGCAACGTGTTGATCCAAAAGCTGTGGCTGCTATGGTGGATGCATCTAAAGATTCTTTAGCTGCACCTGCCGAAGCACCAAAAGCTGAAAAGAAAAAAGAGAAAGCCAAAGAGAAGAAAGCTGAGCCTAAAGTCGGTGAAGCGGAAATCATTGGCATTGAAGACTTTATGAAAGTTGACCTTCGTGTAGCGGAAGTATTAGACGCTGCAACGGTTGAAGGTTCCGATAAACTTCTTCAACTCACTTTAAATGTCGGTGAAGCTGAGCCACGTAATGTATTTAGTGGTATTCGTGAGTTCTATCAACCTGAAGATCTGAAAGGTAAACTAGTGGTGATGGTTGCGAACCTTGCACCACGTAAGATGCGTTTTGGTATTTCAAACGGTATGGTACTCGCTGCGGGTAATGGCGAAGGTGTTTGGGTGATTTCACCTGAATCTGGTGCTAAACCGGGTGATAAAGTGTCTTAAGATGTAGGTCTTAAATAAAAAGCCTCTACTAATGTAGGGGCTTTTTTATATCATTTATATAATTTATTTTCTTGTTTTAAAAAAATATATCGATAAAATCAAAGCGCTTTTTATTTTTTATAACTATTCGGGGTAAGCATGAAAAAATTACTAGTTTCAGTTCTAGCGATGTCAACAATTGCATTTACAGGCTGTTCAGTTCGTATGGCGGATATGACCGTAGCTTCTACAAAGAACTATAACTTGAACTCAAACCAATTTGTGAAAGGTCAACGTGTCACAGGTGAAGATAAGGTTCCGGTAGTTTTATTCCCATTAGGTATTCCTAACTTCAAAACAGCGGTAGATCGTGCAATTGAAAAGGATCGTTGTGCTGTGGCTTTATCTGATGTTGTTATTACTCAATTGAATCAAGCATTTATTGTGGGTCAGATTGGTTACCGTGTTGAAGGCACTCAAGTAATTGACCGTTCACAACCAGAATGTAAAAAATAATTTTTGGTTGAGAAAGAGAGCCTCTACGATGTAGGGGCTTTTTTGTTTTTGGGATTTCCCTCACCCCGACCCTCTCCCATAGGGAGAGGGAGAATCCATTATTAAATCAATATTGGAATGTTACCTTACGAAGTTGCATTTCTCATCCGTCAAAACTAAAGTAAATAGTATATAACCTTCATCTCAACCTTATTTCTGAGCCATATGTGGCGCAAGAAAAAGAGCTTTCAAAAAATTTTAAAATTTATATCTAAGTATGATAAAAAATATCCATCCCTTTAAAACTTATAAGAACCCCATGAAAACATTTACCCCCCTATTCCTCGCACTCGCCCTAAGCACTGTAGTGCTCAACTCTCAAGCGGCTGAACCAACTACCATCCCAACGCAAAAACAAGTGGCTGGCTACTACCATCACCAAATCGGCAACACTCAAATCACCGCCCTGCTCGATGGCACAAACTACTTAAACCCTGCGCTATTTAAAGGCTTAAGTGACAGCGAAAAAACGGGCATTCTCAAAAAATACGCTGCCATCAACGACAAAGGCATACAAACCTCAGTCAATGCTTTTTTAATCAATACAGGCAACCAGCTACTCATGGTCGACAGCGGTGCTGCAAGCTGCTTTGGCGCACATTTGGGTTCAATCTATAACAACCTCAAAGCATCGGGATATCAGCCTGAGCAAGTGAATAGCATCTTCCTGACCCATTTACACCCTGACCATGTCTGTGGCATCTCAAATAACGGTGTAGCAAATTACCCAAATGCCACACTGCATATTTCCATAACCGAATATGACTACTGGCTCAGTCCAAATACCGTCAAGAAATTACCCAAAGAAAACCAAGAGAAATTTTTAGGCACAGTTGAGAAAATTAAAGCCGCACTTGCACCCTATGAAAAAGCCAAAAGGATTAAAGTCTTTTCAGATAAAGCTTTGAGCTTTGGGGATATTCAATTTAAGCCATCTTTCGGTCATACCCCAGGGCATTATAGCTTTAAACTAAAAACCGACGCTCAAGAAGTGGTATTTATTGGCGACATCGTGCATTCACATACCTTGCAGTTTGATGTGCCAAAAACAGCGGTAGATTTTGATATAGACCCTAAGGTAGCAGTCGAAACACGTCTTAAACATTTTGCTGAATATGCCAAAGCGGGTCAGTTGATTGCTGCACCGCATTTACCTTTCCCCGGGATTGGGCATATCTATTCAAAAGATGGTCAAAGCTATCAGTGGATACCGGTACACTTTAAAGATTAATTGAATACTGTGATTGCAATATTCAGCTATGAAACCCTAAGCTTTTAGGGTTTCATTTATTTTATAAACACCTAACCAACAAGTATTAAAGATCTTAGACTCAGAAATCACGTTTAGATTGAGAGTTAAAATCTACTACTTCACTTAACTTTTTAAATTTTTTCTTAAAAATTGCTTCACATTCATTGTGCACCTTTAGCACTCATTTTTAGCATTCAATTGAGTCCGATAAATCTAAATATTTAAAAATCAGGTATAAATTTTAAATTTATCTTCTCTTGTAGTGTATTAGTTTGGTGCAGACAAATCACATTATGCCTTATATCGAGTCTTATTAATTTCAATAAATTCTTCATCAAAATTTCCCTTGCTAGTGCCTCTTTTAGAATCAGTTTGCCTCTATATACTGGGTTTCTTTTGTGATTCTACGCACTAAATTGGAACGCACCATGCAAAATATAGACTTATTATTTCTCCTTCTCGGTGCAGTTCTAGTACTTGCCATGCATGCAGGATTTGCTTTTCTGGAACTTGGAACAGTTCGACATAAGAATCAGGTCAATGCCTTAAGTAAAATTCTAACTGACTTTGCCATCTCTGCAATCGCATACTTTTTAGTGGGTTACTATATTGCCTATGGACAGCATTTTTTCCATGATGCCAATACCTTAGCAGCTGATCATGGCTATAACCTGATGCGCTGTTTCTTCCTGCTTACCTTTGCTGCAGCCATTCCAGCGATTATCTCTGGTGGTATTGCTGAACGGGCCAAAATGCGCTCGCAGGCTTTAGCAACGTTATTTCTGGTTGCCCTGATCTATCCGTTTTTTGAAGGCATGATCTGGAATGGTAACTTTGGTTTCCAGGACTGGTTGGCTCAGGCATTTGGTGCCAGCTTTCATGATTTCGCGGGTTCAGTGGTGGTGCATGCCATGGGTGGCTGGATCGCACTGGCTGCGGTAATTCTGCTTGGTGCACGTCATGGCCGCTATAAAAACGATGGCCGGATTACAGCACATCCGCCTTCATCGATTCCATTTTTGGCTTTAGGTTCATGGATTTTAATTGTCGGCTGGTTTGGTTTTAATGTCATGAGTGCCCAGCGCCTCGATGCCATTTCTGGACTGGTCGCCATCAATTCTTTAATGGCAATGGTCGGTGGAACAATTGCAGCCAAAATGGCAGGTAAAGATGACCCGGGCTTTCTGCATAATGGGCCATTAGCCGGCTTGGTAGCGATCTGTGCAGGCTCAGATGTGGTACATCCATTGGGTGCGCTTTTTATCGGCATCAGCGCAGGCGTGATTTTTGTGAAACTGTTTACGTATACCCAAAATAAACTCAAAGTGGATGACGTGCTTGGCGTCTGGCCTTTGCATGGTGTATGCGGAGCTTTTGGGGGTCTTGCTGTAGGTATCTTCGGTCAGCAATGGTTGGGAGGCATGGGTGGTGTTTCTTTAATTTCACAGCTAGTTGGTACAGTTCTCGCCATTATTGTGGCTTTGGCAGGTGGCTTTCTGGTCTATGGCCTGCTCAAAGTATGGATTGGTATTCGTCTCACCCGGGAAGAAGAATTTACAGGTGCAGACCTGTCCATTCACCGTATTTCTGCGAATTCTGAAGAAAATATTTTTTAATGCTCTCGTAAAAAAGCCCCTATTTCACAGGGGCTTTTTTATCTATAGCGGAGCTTATAGAAATAATTACTTCATACCAAAAATCAACTTTAAACCGAGTACAGTCATTACCGCACCTGCAGCACGATCAAAACCTGCTTTGAATTTTAAATACACACGACGTGGCTTTTCTGCAGACAAGGCAACTGCCACCAAAGAACACCATCCTGCATCAATAAAGAAACATAGGACCGGAAGCACGACATAGAAATAGGCCGGAATTTCTTTAGGTAAAAGTGCAGTAAAAATACTGGCTAATACAATGGCAATTTTGGGGTTAGATAATTGAGTGATCAAGCCTGTGGTATAAGCACGACGCAGTGACATCTGGGTATTGCTGTTTTCATCGGCACTAATCGGCTCTTTGGCATGTTTGATAATTTTAAATGCCAGCCAGAGCAAATAGATCCCACCACAGATTTTTAAAGCCAGATAGGCAGACGGCACAGCCAGTAAAAATGCCTGTAAGCCTAGAACTGCGAGCAGACCAAAAACGGCGGCACCTGTACCGGTTCCTAATGCCGTAAACAGGCCATGCTTGCGCGAAATAGCAATTGAATTTTTTGCCACATAAATCGATGTCGGCCCAGGGCTCATTGCGCCTAACATTAATGCAAAGGCAATTGAGCCCAAAATCCAGAATGATTCCACAACACAACCCGGTTAAATCTTGATTGCGCTATTCTAAGCAAAATGCAGCACGAATGCTGCATTTTTATAGTGAAAAATCTTAACTTTATCTAATAAATATTCAGTTTAAGTTTACTGAAGCTCTTGGGCGATAAATTGCGGTTTAGACAAATGATAGTCGTGATCATGTACCGGCATTCCGCCTATGATCATGGTTCTGACTTCAGTTTTCGGTTTATTCATTTTGTCATTATCACAGCCAGCCAGACTGGACAGAAGTAACGCAAGCACAACATAGGATAGATGTTTCATTTGCTACCCTCCTGACAGATTCCCTTAACTTTAGATTAGCATTTTATGTCTGTTTTTTATTCAATTATTTTGTGACAAGCTGCATCATTCAAGAGTGCAGTTAGAATAGGAATAAAGTCACTTTCGGGTACGCTTAACTTGGTTATACTGTTGCCGTTCTCACTTTTAAGATTGCCATGTTTGATTCGATTGCCCAGCAATTCATAGACCAAACCCTGAATGTACACGGTATGCAACTAACCATACGTCGGTTGGATCTGGTGCATCCACAGATTTCGGGCAACAAGTTTTTTAAGCTGAAATATAATTTTCTGCAAGCACAACAACAAGAGTTTAAAAAGTTGCTGACTTTTGGCGGTGCTTATTCAAATCATATTGCAGCGACGGCATTTGCGGCACATCAGTTTGGTTTTGAAAGTATCGGCATTATTCGTGGTGAAGAACTTAAAGAAAAACCCTTAAATCCTACCTTAAAGACCGCGCAAGACTTTGGCATGCAGTTGCATTTTGTCAGCCGTGAAGATTATCGACGTAAACAGCAACCCGATTTTTTGGCAGAATTACAGCAGCAGTTTCCAGATCATTACGTGATTCCTGAAGGGGGTACCAATACGCTTGCTATTCAAGGCTGTCAGGAAATTTTAAAACCTGAAGATCGACAGTTTGATGTGATCTGTTCTGCAGTGGGTACAGGCGGTACAATTACAGGACTGATTGAAGCCAGTCAAAATCATCAACATGTTTTAGGTTTTTCTGCACTGAAAGGGACATTCTTAACAGAAGATGTCGCCAAACTGACCAGCAAGAAAAACTGGCAGATTATGGATAACTATTGCTGTGGTGGTTATGCCAAAACTACAGCTGAACTGATTCAGTTTATTCAGAACTTTGAAGCTGAATACGGTATTCCTCTAGAACAGATTTATACCGGGAAAATGCTGATGGGCCTGACTGAGCTGATTGCAAAGGGTTATTTCCCTGCTGGATCAAAGCTATTGGTCATTCATACCGGAGGCATGCAAGGCAAAATCCCTGAGCTGTATACAAATTAAACCGGATTAATCGGCTCATTATTATTTAAAGCCATCAAACCTTTGGCCAGACGGTAAATGTGCCAGATAAACACTATAAACAGAATCCCGAATCCAATCAGAATCGTGGTTAATAAGCCACCGATCAGATAACCGATTAAACTGACCCTGAAGGTTCGAATCTGCCAGTCGCTATGACTTTCCAGCCAGGTGCCGCGCATTTCATTGCGTTTCAGATAGTTCATAATAATGGCAACAATCGGCGTCAGGCCAACAAAGAAGCCCAGAATATACAGAATATAAGTGATCAGATTATATTGTTTTAATTGTTCGATATTCGCCATCAGTCTTTCTCCCTGGGCTTTCTATCCTCATGTATAAAACTATAGAAGCAGCTTTTCAGTATTTCAAATCAGTTGTGATGAATGTCTGATGAATATCTGTAATTCGATTTGCTTCAGGATGAATAGAGAAAGCTGAAATAAAATTGTCTATAATGCTTTCCTTTTCTTCTCCCTTGAGTGTGTCATGTCTTCCAAGCAATACGATGTTCTAGTCATAGGTGCAGGTGCGTCAGGTTTAATGACAGCATATATGGCTGCGCAACGTGGTCGTCGTGTTGTCGTGGTTGAAAAGGCCAATAAGGTCGGTAAAAAGATCCTAATGTCTGGTGGTGGGAAATGTAACTTCACCAACCTGTACGTCGAGCCGGAAAATTTTATCTCGCATAACCCACATTTTGTTATTTCAGCCCTGACCCGTTATACCAATTGGGATTTCATTGGTATGGTATGCGAGTACGGTATTGAATATGAAGAGCGTAAGCATGGGCAGCTGTTTACGCTGAATGGCGCCAAAGAAATTCTGGCAATGCTGCTGTCTGAATGTGATAAGACCGGTCTGGTCGACATTAAAACCAGTTGTGAAGTCAAAGCAGTCAACGCGGTAGATAATCAAGGTTTCCAGGTTGCAACGTCCTTGGGATATTTTGAAGTTGAATCTGTAGTGGTGGCTTCCGGTGGCCTGTCAATTCCGACACTGGGTGGTTCTGGTATTGGCTATGAGATTGCCAAGCAATTTGGGCACTATATCTATCCGACCCGTGCCGGTCTAGTGCCATTTACCTTCTCGGATAATTTTAAAGAAGTTACGACGCGCTTAAGTGGTAATGCGGTAGAAGCAACTTTATCCAATGAGCTGAACAGCTTTACTGAAGCCCTGCTGTTTACCCATCGTGGCCTAAGTGGTCCAAGTTCGTTGCAATTGTCTAACTACTGGGACGTGGGTCAAAGCTTTAAGGTCGATTTCCTGCCAAGTGTGGATCTGTTTGATTTCTTCAAATCCAGAAAACAAAGCCAGCCAAAAGTCTTGTTACGGACCCTACTCACCGAGCACTTACCCAAAAGTGTGGTACTGGAATTACAGAATCTGATCTGGACTGAGGTTACAGAAACCTCGATTGGCAATATCAGTGACGATAAACTGGAACAGATCGCCAAACGTTTGCACAGCTTTGAAGTGAAACCATCAGGCACCGAAGGCTATCGTACTGCCGAAGTAACGCTAGGGGGTGTAGATACGACTGAAGTTTCTTCCAAGACCATGGAAAGCAAGAAACAAAAAGGTTTGTTCTTTGTCGGTGAAATTCTGGATGTTACCGGACATCTGGGTGGATTTAATTTCCAATGGGCATGGTCATCGGCGCATGCCGCATCAGAATATGTTTAATTTATAAATACTCTAAAGTCAGTCTCAAGTTCACTCTAGATAGTCTGTTTTAAACAGCTTAAGATTGGCCGTATTTTCAAGACGGTCAATCGTCAGCTGCATTTTTCGGCCGGCTTCTTGCAGATAATATGGTGCTGCATTTGCAGTAGAGCTAATAAATTTAGACTGTTTTAATTTCCACATATTGTTGATCTCCTTTGTCTTTATATTATTAATGCAATAAGAATACCAAAATTAATTTAGTATTCATTTGAATATTCTATATTTTCAACATGACAATTCTATTTCAACGAATTAACAGGATTTTTCAGTTAAATTCGTCTGTATCCGGTATATTCTTTTCCAGCGCTTGTTCAGAGCGCTTATCTGCTTTGCTCTTAACAAAGATAAATCTATAGGCAGCAGTAAAAAAGCCAATCGTAATTCCTGCAATCACTAAAGGTGCTAGAACTTTATTCGGTTTTTTTGCATTCATTCATTTTTCCTCATGACTGAACAAAATCGACCACTTAAGCGTGGCCGATTTTATTTGATTGGAACAGGTTAATTCAGGTCATCTTTCTTTGGACGACTATCGACATTCGGTTCGTCTTCACCTGTAGAGCCAAATGGATTATTAGCTGGTGGATGAGTTGGATCGACGTCGAGTGAGTCCGGTACAGCCTGATCTATATCTGGAGTAACCTGATCAATACCCGATGCTTCATCATCCTGCGGTGCAGTAGTAAGTGATGCAGGGGTACTATTCGATAAGTCCGTACGCATTGGCGCATTGTCATCATTCTGACCTGGAGTAGGCACGATACTCGCTCCTGTTGTAGTAGCTGGTTCAGTCGCAGAAGTCGCACTACCTGAACCAAAAGCTGAAGTCATGATATCAGTATCTTTTTTCAAGGGATTTGGTTCTTTGCCTTCACGTTTGGCTTTATCAATCAAATCCGTCAGAACACGTTCTGCCGGCTGACGACCACCAAGACCGAATGCCAGAGCAAAAGCCACTGCTACTGCGCCCAGAGTCAGACCGAATGCAAGGTTTACAATCGAATCGGCAATGCCCATTGCGCGTAAGCCCATTGCAACTACCAGACCCATAATCAGGACACGAACCAGATTGGCTAACCAGCGTGAACTGTTATATTCACCGCGCTGCACTACATTCGCAACCACATTTGCCAGCCAGAAGCCAACCACCAGAATCACTGCGCCGAGCAGGATGTTCGCACCGAAGTAAATGAACATCGCAATCAGGCTACTTACCTGTTCAAAGCCAAGACGGTTCGCCGCTTCAGACACAGCAAACAGCATAGTGAACAGAATGATCAGGACGCCCACGACATGCGAAATTTTAGTGGTACCTAGGAAACGTTGTAAGTCTAGCTTGGCCGGAACTTCATCTACACCCGTACCTGCCAGAACTTCAGTAACCAGCTTCGCGACCAGTTTCGATACGACATAAGCCAGAATCAGAATCAGGGCTGCGGCAATGATATTTGGAATGGCATTCATTACCTCATACAACATCGCGGTTGCAGGTTGTGAAATCGCCTCAATACCGAGAGCTTCAAAAGCGATGATCAGCGCTGTAATAATAATCACAGCAAAGATGAAGGAACCAATTACTTGAGGAACATTAGAGTTCTTGAAGATGCCAACTTTTTCTGCCTGTTGCTGTACATTCAGACTACGCAATAAACCTTCTACAATGCCACGGATGATTTTCGCCAGAATATAGCCGACAAAAACAATCACACCGGCAATAAAGATATTAGGCAGATAACCAACCACATCATTGACCATGTTCTGAACTGGATACAGCAGACCGCTTAAACCCAGAATCGAGAGTACGATAGGCAGGAATAACAACAGAATCAGCCAGTAAATAATTTCACTGATATTCTCACTCAGTGGCTTTACACCAACTTCTGAACTGAGTTTTTCATCCAGTTGAGTGCGGTCAAGCAGCTTCTGTAGTCCCACCTTGACCAGATTGGCAACAATCCAGCCAATGAATCCGACAGCAATCGCAGCAAGCAATTGAGGGATAAACAGCAGGAAGCGCTGAATCATGTTACTGAACGGTCCACTGACATTGGTCAGATTCAGTACATTCAGTGCACCAATAACTGCCATAATCAGGATTAACCAGAAGACAATTCTTGTGATGATATTTTCAATATTGGAACGATGGCCAGTCGCATGGTTTAGCCGCTCATTGGTGCCAAGCTTTTGCAGGATTTTTTTTACGCCTGCAGAGACCAGCAATGCAATAACCCAGCCTATCAGCAGGATCGCCACTGCACTTAATATGGGATGAAACTGTTCCCAATAGTACATGGCATCATAACCGCCTGGGCCTCTCATATATTCATTCATGTTGTCATGCCCTCTATGGTTTTACTTTATTTATAAGTATTTACAGACTTCTTTTTTGGAAAGTTGTAAAGCCGTCTGTTATGCATTATTCACATTAGAATTGGAGCTTTTTTTATTCAATTGAGAAATGCACAACTACAACAAATCCGCACATTAGATTGCAAAAAAGCCCTGATTCTTAACCAGGGCTTTTTAAGAGGGTGCTTACTGACCAGCACCTCGACTAGATCCTTCTGAGTCGGTTGCTATACCAACATCCATACCTCCCGCTGTATCTTCTGCGGTGGCTTCAGTCGTACCAGTAACACCACTTAAGTTCGCAGGCTGATTCAGATCCTGACTACGCCCTTCCTCTGACTGAGCTGGGGTCGTATTGTTCATGGTTGCTGGTTGAGCTTGCGGATTTGGATGACCCGGAGGTGCTTCTTCTGGTGAAGGCTTAATATCGGCAAACATATAAAGTAGCAATGCCAGCAGGAAGACACCTACTAAAATTAAAATATAGACAGGAATTCTTTTCTTCTGCCGTGTATCTTCATCATAGCCTGAAGGTGGTGTTTTGTTGAAATCATTAGCCATAACCATCCTCACTGTTTTTTATTCATGTGTGGATTTCATCATAACAAGTTGATTTTTTAACTTGTGTGACAAAAATAAGTGAGATGGTGACGGCGTGTAAGTCTGTAACAGCGTAGAAGTTTCTACACTATTGGTTATTTAAATAATCCTTTGCCTGGCTCATGCCGAACTTCAACCAATGTTTCATGTTCATCTTTTAGCTGTACGCCCGAAAGCTGCAATGCACAGGATTTTTGCATGAGTGCGATTAAGCGTTGGATCGCCAGCGGATAGGACAGACCTGCCGGACGAACATTGGAGATACAGTTTCTGAGTGCATCATGGCAGCCTTTAAAAGCATTATAAGTATAATAAATTCCCATACTATCCGGAGAACTCAACCCTGGGCGTTCACCAATGAGCATCACCAGCATTTTGGCTTTTAAAATTTCTGCAACCTCATCTCCCAGTGCGACACGGCTACCCCGGGCAATAATTACAGGAGCTAACCTCCAGCCTTGTACTTTGCAAGCTTCTACCAAAGCAGGAATAAAGTGTGGTGTATTTTCTTCAATAGCACGTGCAGATAGTCCATCTCCCGCGACAATCACCACATCCCAAGTGTCATGATGTTCATTCCGGTATTGCTGTAACATCATTTTAGATTCATGAGACATGATACGGCCCAAATCGGGGCGTTTTAAATAGAAATCCTTTTCCACTGCCTGGCTTTCAATGTCTAAAATCGTTAGACCAGTCCTGCTTAGACTTGCTTTAAGTTGGTCAGCAGCAAGTGATTTAAGCACAGCATCTTTGGCTTGGGCATGTGCCAGCTGAAACTCCAGACTTGGTCGGGTTGGTAAACTGCCACCTGCCCGGCCTAAGGCTATACGCGCATCGGTATAGGCTTTGAGCTGTTGCCAGGGATTGTCTTGCAGCTGTGACTGAAATTGCACATCAGGAACCAGTTTCATCATCACTCCTTAAGACAGCATCAAACGGGAAAACTGTTTGGGTAATTCAGTCGGCCACTGCAACTGATGGGCTTGCTGAGAAAGAATACCCTGCTGTTACAGCCAGTGGTCAAATTCAGGCGCCGGTTTTAAGCCTAATAACTGACGAATATATAAAGCATCATGGAAAGAGGTAGTTTGATAGTTCAGCATCACATCATCTGAACCCGGAATCCCCATGATAAAATTCAGTCCGGCATTGGCGAGTAGAGTCAGCAAGATATCCATGTCATCCTGATCTGCATCGGCATGGTTGGTATAGCAAATATCACAACCCATCGGCACGCCGAGCAGCTTGCCACAGAAATGATCCTCCAGTCCTGCCCGGATAATCTGCTTACCGTTATACAGATATTCCGGGCCGATAAAGCCGACCACGGTATTGACCAATAAAGGGTTAAATTTACGTGCCACGGCGTAGGCACGTGCTTCCAGAGTTTGCTGATCGACCCCATGATGACCATTACTGGACAAAGCACTGCCCTGTCCAGTTTCAAAATACATCACGTTCTGACCCACTGTGCCACGTTTCAGGCTTAAAGTCGCTTCATAACCTTCCTGTAAAAGTTCCAGATTAATGCCGAAGCCGGTATTAGCTTTTTCAGTTCCCGCGATGGACTGGAACATCAGGTCAATCGGGATATTTTTATTCGCCAACTGAATCCCTGAAGTGATATGGGTCAGCACACAGGACTGGGTCGGAATCTGATATTCATGAATAATATGATCCAATAATTTTAATAACTCGGAGAGGTTTTGCAGGTTGTCAGTCGCAGGATTAATCCCGATCACCGCATCACCACTGCCATACATCAGCCCATCCAGGATCGATGCTGAAATTCCCATCAGATCATCGGTGGGATGATTCGGCTGCAAGCGGGTAGAAAGATGTCCTTCCAGCCCGATGGTGTTTCTAAATCGGGTCACCACCCGGCATTTTTTTGCCACCAGAATCAGATCCTGGTTGCGCATGATTTTACTGACCGCTGCCACCATTTCTGGGATCAGCCCCATTTTTAAGGCCGTAATTTTTTCAGTGGTGGCATCTGTACTCAACAGCCAGTTACGAAAATCCCCCAGAGTAAAATGCGAGATCGGATAGAAGGCAGCGGCATCATGTTCATCCAGAATCAGTCGGGCCACTTCATCCTGTTCATAAGGTATTAAAGCTTCATTCAAAAACTGCTGTAATGGTACTTCTGCCAGACACATTTGTGCAGCAACCCGCTCAGTTGCATCATGGGCAGCAATCCCTGCCAGCTGATCGCCAGACCGTTCAGGGCTAGCCTTGGCCATCAGTGTTTTTAAGTCTTCAAAAATATAGTGCTGACTGGCCACATTGATCTGATACAGCATAAGCATGTTCTCCCTTCAAGATGATTTATTTCAATTCCTTTTCTGCTGCCTCAATACGGGCAAATTCTTCTTCCGGTGTGCCTGCCACCAGATGATGACGGCTATACAACAGGAAGTAGAGAATCAGTACGACATAAATCGCAGCTGCCATTAACCAGACTTTTGGATCGACCAGGAAGCCAGCGACCACTGCAATGGCTGCAAGCACTAAAGCAATCGATGCCGTGACAATACCGCCCGGCGCTTGATAAGGACGTGCCAGATTTGGTCGAGATACTTTGAGTTTGATATAAGACATCATCATCAAGACATAGGAAATCGTCGCGCCAAAAACGGCCATCAGAATCAGCAGATCACCTTCACCTGAAAGTGACAGCAGAAAGCCAATAATCCCCGGAATAATGATCGCCAGATAAGGCGCATGATTGCTGTTGGTCAAAGACAATTTTTTCGGTAAATAACCGGCACGTGACAGTGCAAAAATCTGACGGGAATAGGCATAAATAATCGAGAAAAAACTCGCGATCAGACCCGCCAGCCCGACAAAATTCACAAAACTGGCCATCCAGGTATTAGACCCATAGACTGCAACCAAGGCATCGACTAGTGGCGCACCAGAATCTTTAAGGGCATTTGCACCAGCAGCACCTGGACCCAGAAGTAAAATACTGAGGGCAAAAAATGCCAGAATTAGCATGGAACCAATCAGGCCACGCGGCAAGGATTTGGCCGGATCTTTGGCTTCTTCTGCCGCTAATGGTACGCCTTCAACAGCAAGGAAGAACCAGATTGCATAAGGTACGGCCGCCCAGATACCGAGATAACCCAATGGCAGGAAAGTGCTGGCACCCGCCGCTTCAGTACTGACCGCAATATCAAACAGGTTTGCACTATTAAAATGCGGCAACATGCCGAAGATGAATACCATCAAAGCTACCGCAGCAATTGCGGTAATCACGAACATGATTTTAAGTGCTTCACCAGCACCTTTCAGATGCAAGCCTATAAAAGATCAGATAGCCACCAAAGGGACCAAAAGCAGTCCGGGCAAAACTATAACCCCCACCAGCAGTCGGCAGCATGGTCGACATTGCCGACATGGCCAGACACATGCATAAATACATCAATGCCACCACAACAGTGGCAATAAACATCCCGCCCCAACCCGCCTGAGCCAAACCAAAATTCCAGCCGGCAAAGTCACCGGAAATCACATAGGCCACCCCTAAACCCACGAGGAGCAGCCAGCCTACAGCACCTTTTTTCAGCTGTCGCAGGGCAAAATAATCTTCTTGTACTGTTGTTTCGGTGACGCCGGTATCGATGACACTTTTTGACTCTGACATAGCAACCTCTTTGTTTTTATCTTTGTTCCCTGAGGATATGCATAAGCCGTACCAGTTCATCCACTGTCTAGGGAAAGCAAACTGAATCGCTGCCCTATCGGTACGAAATGCGCTATAATCATCCACCTCCTATTTATACACTCGATTTTTATGGCGTATCGTCAACAAAGTGTATCGCTTGATCTTGACACTGACGTCACACATCAATGTGCGTTACACCACACCCGCGATCAGCATCTGATTGGAATTATTGAATTCAGCAAGCCAAGCTTTTTGCTGCGCTGGCAGGATCTGGAATATTTCCGTCGTCGTACCGAAGAAATGTCGGTGATGCCATTCCCGGACTGCGTGAATGCAATGATCATTGATGTGCGTAATGTCGCAGCTTGGCTCGACAATGACGTGCCGATCATTCCATGGCGCTTACTGGAAGAAGAATGTCCGGTACGTCTGGTCGTGCCTGCGGAACGCATCGAACATTATGCCGGTTTCTTTGAACCGACCTGGCTGACCTCTGATGTAGAGACAGCGATCCAGGAAATCCGGGACTTTATGGATATGTTTGTCCATTAAGAGATACAAAGTAAAAAGCCTCCGACATGGAGGTTTTTTTGTGTTTAAAGAAAATAAAAGTCCCCCTTTACCAAAGAGGGATTTAAGGGGATTCTGATTTCAAGAAATATTTTTTAACTTAATCCCTTCCCTTACACAGCGATGCTGCTCAACCCAAAGGACGAGGGAGAATAATGCTTACCAATAATTCTCGACTGCAATATTTCCTTCACCACGACGGTTCATGGTCAAGCCACGTGCTTTTAATGCTTCTTTGGTATCTTCAACCATATCCGGATTACCGCAGAGCATGACATGGCTGGTTTCAGGATTAAGCTGCATAGCTGCGGCTTTTTCCAGTTCACCATTTGCAATCAGAACCGGTAAACGGTCATGCAATGCTGCTTCAGGATCACGGGTAATAATTGGAATAAACTTAAAGCCGCTATGTCCTTCACCAAAGCTTTCTGCAATTTCCTGAATACGCTCTACATAAGCCAGTTCAGCTTGCGTACGCACGCTATAGACCAGATTAATTTGCTTATAGTTATTCCAGGTTTCAAAGTCTTGCAGCATGGATAAAAATGGCGCCAAACCTGTACCTGTTCCCAGTAACCATAAATCTTGTGGTAATGGCAGCTGGTAACGTGCCAGGGTCAGATAGCCATAAGGAATCTTTTCCAGGTAAAGTTCATCACCCACTTTAAGATGTTGTAAATTTGAAGTAAATTTACCTTCAGGCACCACGATTGAGAAAAATTCCAAGGTTTCATCGAAAGGTGAAGACACCACTGAATATGCCCGGACAACGAGTTCATCTCCTATCTTCAAGCCAATACGCGCAAACTGCCCTGCAGTAAACTTGAAGTGTGCAGGTCTGGTCATGGTGAAACTAAACAGCGTATCGGTCCAACGGTGTACAGATAAAACCTTTTCTAAGCTAAATTTTTCAATAGACATGATTCAAACGTGGCATCAAAGACTATGCTCATGGTAGCATGACAGCATAATTTATTAATATTTTTTAAATGTTAAGGCTCTATTCATGCGCATGACTCTACGCCAGTTGGCTGTTTTTGTAGCAGTTGCTCAAGAAGGTACCGTCACCAAAGCCAGTGATGCAGTCAAACTCACCCAAAGTGCGGCGAGTATGGCTTTAGCAGATTTAGAAGATGGTCTTGGCGCACCTTTATTCGACCGTCTAGGCAAGCGTTTACAGCTGAATGATTTAGGTCGTTTTCTTCTCCCGCAAGCACTGGAAATTCTTGGTCGCTGTGAAGCTTTTGAACAAGCTGCTAAAGGTGAACTGCAAAGCATTGACCTGCGTCTCGGTGCGACCCTGACCATTTCCGACTATCTGATGCCAGACCTAATGGCGGATTTTTTAAAAATCCAGCCACAGGCACACTTGCAACTTCAGGTGGGTAATACTCGCCAGATGATTGAAGCCGTCAACCAGTTCCAGCTGGATCTTGCGCTGATTGAAGGTTCCTGCCACTTGCCACAGCTGCAATGTATCCATTGGCGTGATGATGAACTCGCTGTGTGCTGTGCTCCGGATCATCCACTTGCTCAGTTAAACCGTCCACTGACTGCCGAAGACTTTAAATCTGTAGAATGGATTCTTCGTGAAGAAGGTTCAGGCACGCGCGAAGTCTTTGACAATGCCATTCTGCAAGATGTTCCAGATGCTAATATCCGTTTGACACTCGGTCATAACGAGGCAATTCTGAAGATAGTGGCAGGTGGCATAGGTATGTCCTGTATTTCTAAACTGGCAATTGAACCTTTACGTGAAAAAGGTCAGTTGGTGATTCTTGATACACCCTTCTGGTCTCTGACCCGTCCATTATTTATGCTGGTACACCGTCAGAAGTATCAAGGCCCAGGTTTAAAAGCTTTTATGAAATTCTGTGAAGCCTAAATTTCTGTTCAAATTAAAAAAGCGCCTTAAGGCGCTTTTTTAAGAATGGGACAAATATCTTATTAAAAACTGAAGACTGACCTAAATTTCTCCAAATATCATGAAGCCAAGCGCTGATACAAAAGCCAGCCAGAGTGTAGGACTAAAGAAAATACTGTTACGTACTGGAACAGCCACCATGGCAGGTGCTAGAGATGGTAGTACGACTACTTCAGGAACAAATTCCTGTTGGGGTTTGATATCTAGACGCACCATATTGTCCAATTGAATCTTATTCTGCTCTTCAATGATTCTGAATTTAAGCCGCTCTCCAACTTGAGGCATTATTTCAGGTGAAGGTAATTGCTGTAACTGGAAACCTAACTCCTGTGCCGTGTTTGCCAGTTCAATGCTTCCGGTCCCGCTTAGGGAGTCATAGGTTTTAACTCTTCCATCTGTAAACATGATATATGTCCCTGAATCATCATAGATGCGTATTTTAAGTGGAAGGCCATAAGATATATTGTGAGCTTTAGTAGGTATTTTATTGTTTTAGCAACATCGCATAGCATTTAAGTTAAAAAAACCGTTATAAAATTACATTAAATAAAAATCAAATAAAAAGAGGCTCTAAAGCCCCTTTTCAGTTTAAATGGAAAGTAAAAATTTAACGTTTTAAGCTAGACAATAATTCAGTGGTAATTGAAGTATTTACCGCGACAGCCTTGGCTTTTTTCGCTTTCTTGGACTTATCAGCTACGCGTTCAATTTTAATAGCTTTGTACTTATCACCATTTTGAACCACGTTAAACTTTACCCGATCATTACGCTTTGGCTCACCTGAGTCTGCAGGAAAATCCGAGATATGGAAAAATACATCACCTTCTGGAGATGAAATAAAACCAAAGCCCTTCTCTGCATTGTATTGTTTGACTTTGCCTTGATATTGTTCAGAACTCATTTACGTACCCTAATCTGACCATTATATTGTTCAGTATATAAAAAAGAGGCTATAAAAGCCCCTTTCCTGTTCATCTTCAAAAATCAGTCTTTTTGAACCGAACCAAAAATCTTGTCACCCGCATCGCCCAGACCTGGAACGATGTAACCATTTTCATTCAAGCCATCGTCCACCGCAGCCGTGAAGATCACCACATCTGGATGTGCTGCTTCAACACGTTTAATACCTTCTGGTGCAGCAACCAGTACCATCACACGAATGTCTTTACAGCCGCTTGCTTTCAGCACATCAATTGCAGCCACCAGAGAAGAACCCGTCGCTAGCATTGGATCAATAATCATCGCAATACGGTTTTGTACATCTGGTACCAGTTTTTTATAGTAAGTCCGTGCTTCTAAAGTTTCTTCATCACGCTCAAGACCCAGTACAGATACTTTAGCGCTTGGAATCAGGTTCAGAAAACCATCCAGCATACCAATGCCGGCGCGTAGAATTGGCACAACGGTAATTTTCTTACCAGCGATACGGTCTACAGTGACTGAGCCGTTCCAACCGTCAATTTCATGCTCAACAACAGGAAGATCCTTGGTCGCTTCATAAGTCAAGAGCATGGTCACTTCTTGAGCCAGCTCACGGAAGTTCTTGGTACTGATGTCTGCACGACGAAGTAAACCGAGTTTATGTCGGATTAAAGGATGACGGATTTCATGGATAGCCACGGGAGAACACCTAAAAGGTTAAAGATAAATTGCTGCTTATTATAAAGCGATTTTCGTTTTTATATAAATAAAAAAGCCCCCTATCGAGGAGGCTTTTTTTGTAATAACGTTCTAATCTTTCGATTAATTAGTTATAACCGCTTTGCACCAGAGTGAAAATGAACTGTTGAAGCTCAGGTGAGATTGCAAAGAAAGCAAACTTAGAGAATGCAATCATTGGATCTGGGTAAACACCCAGGATCAGTACCAGTGCAGCCACTGCCAGCACCATGATACCACCCACTTTTTGCCCCCAGTGATTTACAGCGTCAAGACGAGGCGTTTCTGGTGGAGTCATGTACATTACCACCATTACACGTAGGTAATAATACAGACCAATACCTGAACCCAGGATGACCATTGCAGCAAGGAACCAAGACTCGCCTGCTACCGCAGTTTTTATAACCAGGAACTTACCAATAAAGCCCGCTGTTAATGGAATACCAGCAAGAGACAGCATCATCACCGTTAATACAGCAGTCAATACTGGACGGCGCCAGAACAGACCACGGTACTCAGCCAAACTACCTGCTTCATCGGTGTTGTTGTACGGACTAGACATTAGGGTTACTACACCGAATGCACCGATTGTCGTCAACACATAAGTGATGATATACACATTCACGCTTTCAAATGTCGCGAAGCCCTGGATTTGCAGGAAGTCAGAGTTACGTGCAGAAACGATGGCAACCAGTACATAACCGAAGTGAGCAATTGAAGAGTATGCAAGGATACGTTTCAGGTTCACCTGTTTCACTGCCAGCAAGTTACCAGCAAGAATCGAAAGCACTGCAAGGATCGTAATGATGGTGACGAAGCTGTCTGCCAAGATTAAACCTGAAGACAATACATAACGTACAAACAGACCCAACATTGCTACTTTCGCAACAGTCGCAAGGAAAGTTGCAACTGGTGATGGAGCACCTGCATATACGTCTGGTGTCCATTTGTGGAATGGTGCAAGCGATAGTTTGAATGCCACAGCAAAGACAATTAGCGCAAGACCGATTACCACAGCTGGCTGGCTAAATGCAGAGAACATTTTGCCTGGTTCAGCAGTGAAGTTCAGTGTACCTGTGTACGCATAGATGTAAGCCATACCCATCAGCAGCATTGCAGATGCAGTTGCTGACAATACCAGGTATTTCACACCCGCTTCAAGCGACTGAGAACGTTGATGTGTATACGCCAACAGGCCGTAAACCGGAATCGACATTAACTCAAGGCTGATGAAGAATGAAGCATAGTGCGTGCTTGCCACCATCAACATTGCACCCGCAACCGAACACAACATCAAGATGTAGAGTTCTTCGCGGTTGTCTTTATAGGTTTCAATGTATGCATGTGACAGTGTGCTACACGCAAGTGCAGCAATCAGAATCACAAACTGGTACAGCATCGTAAACGGATCTACGATGAACAGGTTCATCACGTTGGCAGGTGCAAATTTACCCGCCAACAGGACGAAGATCATATATAACGCAGCCAGGTTTAAACCAATAACTGTCGTCGTCGCAACCAGGTTGTGGTTACGCTTAACTGCTGTCACCAGCATTGCAACGATCGCAGTCAACGCCACGATCATCACAGGTGCTAGGGGCATAAGCTCAGAAAAAGACATTGTGAAGTTCATGGCTTATTGGATCTCCACATTTTCAGCTGAAACGGCAGCTTGCTGCACAGCATCAGCTGCTTCAGACACAGGAATGTAGCTATTTGCTAACCACGCCATGCTTGAGTTTGAAATATCAAGGAAGCTTTGTGGGTATAGACCAAGCCATAACAGACCAAACGCACAGATCAACAGGATTACCACTTCACGCGTATTTAAATCTTTCAGCGGATTCGTGTAATGCTGCTTTTGCTCTTCGTTTGGCGTACCAAACAGTGACTTGTGAATCATGATCAGACCGTACAGACCAGCAAACACCAAGCTGATTGCAGCAAGGATTGTATAAGTCGGATATTGACCAAATGCACCCATCAGGATCAGGAATTCACCGATGAAGTTACCTAGACCAGGAATACCCACCAACGCTGCTACGAAGAACATCAGGAAGAATGCTAAGTATGGGAACTGACCGCGCATCCCCCCCATTAGACGCATGTCACGTGTGTGAACACGTTCGTACACCTGACCACACATAATGAACAATGCCGCAGATGACAGGCCGTGAGCCAGCATCATGATCATCAGACCTTGGAAAGTCAGTACGTTACCTGCATAAAGTGCAAGTAGAACGAAGCCCATGTGTGAAATAGATGTGTACGCTAACAGACGTTTCATGTCGGTTTGCTGGAATGCACACCATGCACCGTAGAAAATACCAATCAGACCCAGAATGATCGCAATGTCTGCAAACTGAGCCGAAGCTGCCGGGAAGAACGGCATAACGAAACGCAGTAAACCGTACGCAGCAGTTTTAATCAGGATACCTGCAAGGTCAACAGAACCCGCTGTTGGTGCCTGAGCATGCGCATCCGGTAACCAGCCGTGCAGTGGGAAAACTGGAAGTTTGACTGCAAAACCGATGAACATACAGATCATGAAGGCATAAGCCAATGCTGGAACTTGCGTATCCAGTGTATTCGCAACGTCCAACAGGAAGTTGTAGTCAAAACGGATTTCACCAGTCATTGAGTAACCAGCAACCACCAGACCCAGGATACCAATCAGCATCACCAGACCAGCAACCTGTGTGTAGATGAAGAACTTGGTTGCAGCATATACACGTGACTTGCCTTCTGCCCCTTTATGACCCCAAAGCGCAATCAGGAAGTAGATCGGTACCAGCATCATCTCCCAGAAGAAGAAGAACAGAAACAGGTCAATTGCCAGGAACACACCAATTACGCCACCCAAAGACCATAAAAGGTTTAAGTGGAAGAAACCAACGTTTTTCTGAATCTCACCCCATGAACAGCCGACTGCCAATACACCAAGCAGTGCAGTCAAGCCAACCATCAGTAAAGATAAACCATCCACCGCTAGGTGAATGTTAATGCCCAGGGTTTGAATCCAAGGCAATTTGAACTCAGCAGCCCAAGAAGGTGTAGCACCGCCTAATTCATAAACATAAGTACCGTTCTGCCAGAGAACCACGGTTAACACCAGGGTTACCAGCATCCCGATTAACGCGATATAACGCGGTAGAGACTGGTCGAGCTTGTCGACCAACCAGCATACAAAACCTGCAATGAACGGAATGAGGATCAGAGCCGGCAAAATCATGTTGTTTGGAGCTTCCATTTTATTTCCCCACTACCTGAATCACGAGCAAGATCATCAGTAGGACAACGATACCGAGCCCCATACTAGATGCATATTCACGCAGTGAACCAGTTTGACGTGAGCTGGTAAAGCTGTGACCACCTTTTACAAGTGCAGGCAGTACTAACCACAAGCCATCAATTGGATCACGACCGAACAATTTCGCGAAGAATAAATAAGGCTTCACAAAAATCAGGTCATACAGTGCATCAAAACCAAGTGCATTGCGGCAAATGTTCGCAAGACCAGCACCCAGTGAAGTTTTAGCAAACGATTTCACTGCATTATAAGCAAAGGCAAATAACACTACGCCTAGCGCAAGACCTGCCAGTGCAATACCTACCGCAGTATATTCTGCAGTATGCATGCCATGCTCAAGTGCTTCAGGAATATTAAACGCAGGAACTTTAGCTGAATTCAGGATGCTTTCTACAGGCGCTTTCAGTGCTGCACCAACGAAAGTAGAAAGAACTGCAAGAATCGCCAATGGACCCCAGTAAGTCACACCCTTGATTTCGTGATAAGGGGTATTTTCTTTACCGAAGAATACAACCCAGATCAGACGGAAGGTATAGATTGAAGTCAGGAATGCCCCTGCAACACCTACCCAGTACAGTGAGTTATATACCGCAACTGATTGACCTTGTACCCATACCGCACCCAGGATGGCATCTTTCGAGAAGAAGCCCACAGTGATGAATGGAATTGCAGCCAATGCACCGCCACCAATCGCAAAACAAGCAAACAGGAATTTGTTCTTGTAGAACAGACCGCCCATCTTGAAGATATTTTGTTCGTGGTGGTAAGCCAGAATCACTGCACCAGAAGACAAGAATAATAATGCCTTGAAGAATGCGTGAGTCAGCATATGGAACAAACCTGCCTGGTAAGCTTCAGCACCAACAGCCATAAACATATAGCCCAACTGACTCATGGTTGAGTAAGCAAGGATACGTTTGATGTCTGTTTGAACAAGCGCAGCAAAACCAGCTACAAGTAATGTCACCGCACCAGTAATCGAAATGAACATCATCACTTCAGGCGCAAGTTCAAATACTGTGAACAGACGGCAGCACAGGTAAACACCCGCTGTGACCATCGTTGCAGCGTGGATCAATGCAGATACAGGTGTTGGACCAGCCATCGCGTCAGCTAACCATGTTTGTAACGGGATCTGTGCAGATTTACCTGCAGCTCCCAGGAACAACATTAATGCAGTCCAGATGGTCAGTGATGAGCTTTGAGTCATCACAGTCGCAGCATTTTCAACGATGTACTGAGTATTCAGCGTACCGAATTGCTGGAAAATCAGGAACATTGCGATCAGCAGGAATACGTCACCGACACGAGTCACAGTAAATGCTTTAATTGCAGCTAAACCGTTTTTCGGGTTCTCGTAGTAGTAACCGATCAACAGGTAAGAACACAGACCTACGCCTTCCCAGCCCAGGAACAATAACGCCAGGTTATCGCCCAGAACCAACAGCAACATGCTCGCAACGAACAGGTTGAAGTAAGAGAAGAAACGTGCGAAGTCTTCTTCACCGCGCATGTACCATGATGCAAAGATATGGATCAGGAAACCAACGCCAGTCACCATACCAAGCATTAACAGAGACAGACCGTCTAAATGCAAACTGATGCCAGGAGCAAAACCGCCTACATTGAACCAGGTCCAAAGATGCTGAACTTGAGCAACGGAACCGTTAGCCGTAAAGTCTATACCCGCGATCAGTGCAAATAATGCAGACAGACCTACGGCACCCACACCAATAATGGCTGCAACAGATTCAGGAAGCTTGTTACGCCCTGCCGCTAAAAGGACAAAACCAATGAGCGGAAATAAAATTGTTAGATATAAATAACTCATCCGCGCATCTCACTAGCAGCATCCACATCCAGATGATGGAAGCGATGATAGAACTGAAGGACGATCGCAAGACCAATACACGCCTCTGCCGCAGCCAGCGTCAGAATAAAGATGAACATGATCTGACCATCTGGCTGTGCCCAGGCACTGCCCGCCAGGACAAACGCTAAAGCAGCAGCGTTCATCATGATTTCAAGGCTCATTAGAATGAATAACAGGTTGCGTCGCACCATTACACCGTAAAAACCCAGTGCAAAAAGAATGGATGCAACGATCAAACCATGCTCTAAAGGGATGTTGCCCATTATTTATTGTCCTCTTCTGCACCTGGTTCACGTTTGCCAAGATGGTAAGCAGCAACAAGTGCGCCTAACAGTAACATCGCAGCAACTTCTACCAATAGTAAGTACTGTGTAAAGAGCGTTTGACCAACTGCTTTAGGGCCAACAATTTCCGCACCCATCACCAGAGATGGCTGAGCGTAATCTGAGTTCAGCACCCAAACCAAGATCAGACCGATCAGGAAGCTCATGAGCGCCGGGTAAGCCCAGGCACTTGAAGTTAACCACTTACGCTCCTGCTCAATGGTTTGTTCACCCAGGTTCAGCATCATGACCACGAATACGAATAAGACCATAATCGCACCAGCATAAACGATGATCTCAAGAGCACCGGCAAACGGCGCTCCCACGATCATGAACATGCCTGCAACTGCAAGAAGTGAAACAATCAGACTTAACAAAGCATGTACCGGGTTCGCGTTAGTCACTACACGAACCGTAGAGACGATGGCCACAAGCGCCATCAGATAAAACGGCCACATCATGGTAATAGACTCCGTACATCAACAGGCGCACTTTCACGCTGTGCTTGACCTTTCTCTTTACCAGTTACAGCCATACCTGTTACGCGGTAGAAGTTATAGTCAGGATATTTACCAGGACCAGAAATCAGTAAGTGTTCTTTTTCATAGACTAAGTCTTGACGAACATATTCACCGAGTTCGAAATCAGGTGTCATCTGAATTGCAGTGGTTGGACATGCTTCTTCACACATACCGCAGAAAATGCAGCGTGAGAAGTTGATGCGGAAAAATTCCGGATACCAGCGGCCATCTTCTTTTTCTGCTTTTTGCAGAGAGATACAGCCTACCGGACAGGCAACCGCACACAGGTTACATGCAACACAACGCTCTTCGCCATCTGGGTCACGCGTCAATACAATACGGCCACGGAAACGTGGTGGCACGATTTCCTCGGCTGGTACTTCTGGGTACAAGATGGTGTCACGTTTGCGCGTTGCATGGCTGAACACCATGAACAACGAACGAACGATTGACCCGAATCCAGCTAGAAATTTAAACATTTTGTTCTCCCTGCTGTCTTAGGCCTGATTCATCAGAATCACAGCACCAGTCACCAAAAGGTTAACCAACGCCAATGGCAAGCAAATTTTCCAACCAAAGTTCATCACCTGGTCATAACGTGGACGCATTAATGAACCACGTGCCAGTACGAACATCATTACAAAGAATGCTGTTTTGATAATGAACCAGAATGCTGGTGGAATGAATGAAATTTCCAGGTTAAAAGGCGCTAACCAGCCACCGAAGAATAAGGTTACGATCAATGCAGAGATCAGTACGACGTTGACATATTCTGCAACGAAGAACATCCCCCATTTCATACCGCCATATTCCACGTGGTAACCTTCAGCCAATTCCTGTTCTGCTTCTGGTTGGTCAAATGGATGACGGTGAGTAACCGCCACACCTGCAACCACGAAGATCAGGAAGCCAAGGAACTGAGGAATCACAAACCAGACATCGCGTTGTGCTTCTACAATTTCACGCATGTTAAATGAACCAGCAATTGCCACTACACCCATCAACGAGATGCCCAGGAACACTTCATAAGAAATAGTCTGAGCTGCAGAACGTAAACCACCTAAAAGCGCGTATTTGTTATTCGATGACCAGCCACCGAACAGTACTGCATAAACTGCAATACCTGCCATTGCCATGAAGAACAACAGGCCGATGCTCATATCTGCAACACCCAGGTAAGGTGAAACAGGAATAACCATGAACGACAGCACAGCAGTTGCCATCGCTACTGCAGGCGCCATACGGAACGTCAGCTTGTCAGCAAATTTTGGTGTCCAGTCTTCTTTGAACATGATTTTCAGCATGTCAGCAACGATCTGGAACATACCCCCCGGACCTACACGGTTAGGCCCGTAACGGTCCTGCCACAAGCCCAGTAAACGACGTTCAATGAATGACATCAACGCTGCGATCAGCACCACAACTAGCAAGATCACAATCGCTTGAATGACTGAATAGGCAATTGGCCAGTTTTCAGCCCACAGCGGCGTCTGACGGATCAATTCTTGTTCCATGAATTACACTCCTACCGCGACTGAAACAGGCTCTGCAAGAGATACCGTCGGTGCTAGACCAATTGGGTAACCAATATAACCTGTAGGTAAATATTCAATCACTTGTACAGGAAGAACGATTGAAGTCTCGCCTGCTTTCACAGTGATCTTCTGACCGTCTTGCAGGTTCAAGCGTGTAGCATCCTGTTCGCCCACTGCAAATACTGCATCCGGAATACGTGATTCCATTGCTGGTGTTTTGATCGTGAATTCGCCAGAGGCAAAGATGTGATGCATCGGTACCAGACGGAAGCTTTCAGCGTTCACAAGCACAGGTGCTGGTGCAACGAAAGTACGCGCTGGACGTTTCGGTAACAGGTCGAACAGACGGATACCAGAATCACCACCTTTCAGATGACCACCCACTTTATCCTGGAATTTGTTCCAGGCTTGTGGAGAGTTCCAGCCCGCTGACCATGCAAATGGCACCAGTGGAGATGGAGTCTGGTCACCCACATAACCTTCCATCGAGAAGGTTAACGCAGTGTCTTGGTCAGTCGGCTGTTTCGGCTCGTGTACAGAAAGCGGTGCACGCATTGCAGTACGGCCAGAATAACGACGTGGTTCACGTGCAACTTTCAGACCATGAACACGGAAGCCCGCGTCTGGAGCAACGTCTTGAATCGCTTCAAGTGCAGAAACATTTTTCGCTACTGCATCAATCACGTCATCAAGTACAGTCCAGGAAATTGACTGACCTTTCACACCAGTTTCAATGGCATGCAACCAGCGCCAAGATTCTTTGATGGCCAGTTCAGGATTGTAATAGCTTGGGTCATACACTTGGTAGAAACGCTGTGCACGGCCTTCTTGCGAGACTACAGTACCGTCACCTTCAGCAAACGATGCAGCAGAAAGTACGATATTGGCTTTCTTCACTGTCTCAGTTTCAGAATGATCAAGCACGATCACTTCTTTACCTGCCAGTGCAGCATCTACCTGAGCGGTTGGTAAACGACGGTAAAGGTCGTTTTCAACAATCACCACAGTGTCGTAATCTTGAGCGAATGCTTGTTCAAGACTGTGACCACCGAAGATTGCCAGACCCATTGAGTTCACTTCAGGAACAGTCAAAGTCAGACCAGCATTACCAAGGTTCTGTGCAACTTGTGCAGCAGCTTCCATAATCGCAGCGTCTTGCAAGCTAGTACCAGAAACAATCAGTGGTTTCTTTGCAGCTTTCAGCGTATCTGCAATCGTTTGTGCAAATGCTTTGGCATCGTCAACTAAACCCAGGATGCTTTCGCCTTTCACACCTGCCGCAATGGCAAAACCTAAACGCGCGATGTCATTTGGAGATGCAACCACTTCACCTGTTGCTACGTCAGCTAGACGTGTTTGTGTTGCTGCCAAAATGTAAATCGGAGATTTTGCATCTTGCGCAATACGTTGAACAGGCTCAGCCAGCCAGTCTGGTGTACGGCGTTCTGCCGCCATTTCTTTACCTTTGTTCTTCGCAGCTTGGCGAACAGATAAAGCCATGCGTGGCGCAGTTTGAGTCAGATCTTCACCCAGAATCAGAACAGCATCGTAACTTTCGATTTCACGCATGTTCGGGTTGTAAACACCCTCGGTTTGCATGATTGAAGCAGCCAGTTCAACCAGGTTTTGCTCTTTTTGAGACATACCAGTTGAGTAGTTGTCCTGACCAACTAACTCGCGTAATGCATAGTTGGTTTCAAGTGACGCACGTGGAGAGCCGATACCCAGAACTTTTTTGCCTTGGATATTTGCAATCACAGTATCCAGTGCAGTATCAACTGAAATAGTTTCTACGTTGTTACCTGTACGGAACTGTGGCTGACGTGGACGATCTTCACGGTTTACGTAACCTGTACCGAAACGACCTTTGTCGCACAGGAAGTACTGGTTAACATCACCATTGAAACGGTTTTCTACACGACGCAATTCACCATAACGCTCACCCGGAGAGATGTTACAACCTGAAGAACAGCCATGACATACACTAGGCGCATACTGCATGTCCCATTTACGGTTATAGCGTGCTGAGTGAGTCTTATCGGTGAATACACCAGTCGGACATACTTCAGTCAGGTTACCCGAGAATTCAGATTCCAAAGTCCCTGATTCTGGACGGCCGAAGTACACACGTGATGCATTGGCATATACGCCAAAGTCGGTACCGCCAGCATAATCTTTGTAGTAACGCACACAACGGTAACATGCGATACAACGGTTCATCTCGTGCGCAATAAACGAACCAAGTTCTTGGTTGTAATGCGTACGCTTGGTGAAACGGTAGCGACGACGGTCATGCTGTGTCATTACTGTCATATCTTGCAGGTGACAGTGACCACCCTCTTCACAGACTGGACAGTCGTGCGGGTGGTTGGTCATCAAGAATTCAACAATCGAAGCACGAAAATCTTTCGCTTCTTTGTCTTCAATCGAGATGTAGGTATTGTCAGACGCAGGCGTCATACATGACATGACCAAACGGCCACGCGTATCTTCTGGATTCGCGTACTGGGTCACAGCACATTGACGGCAAGAGCCGACAGAACCTAAGGATGGATGCCAACAAAAGTATGGGATGTCGATGCCCAGACTCAAACATGCTTGTAGCAAGTTCTCTGAGCCGTTGACTTCATACGATTTTCCATCGACATGAATTGTAGCCATAGTCGAATTCCTTAAGCTTGTTCTACGTTGCTGGTTTGAGCTGCGGCATTCACCACTTTTGCTTCAAACTCGCCACGGAAATGTTTGAGTGCGCCCATTAACGGTTCCATCGCACCTGGTGCGTGAGCACAGAAAGTTTTACCAATCCAAAGCTTACGGGTAAGCTCTTGTAAGTGATCGATATCTTCTTTCTTACCTGTACCATCTTCTAGTGCTTTAAGCGCTTTCACCGCCCAAGGCAAACCATCACGGCAAGGTGTACAGAAACCACAAGATTCACGCGCAAAGAATTCTTCTAGGTTACGTGTTGCTGAAACCATACATTGAGTTTCATCAACCACCATCAGCAAACACGTTCCTAAACGCGAACCTGCCTTCATGATGCTTTCCGCATCCATAGGAAGGTCAATATGCTCGGCAGCCAGGAAGTCAGTTGATGCACCGCCCGGTAACCAAGCTTTCAGTTTCAGGCCATCACGCATACCACCGGCATGATCTTCAATCACTTCACGTGCAGTGGTACCGAATGGAAGTTCCCAAAGACCAGGGAATTTAACTTTACCTGATGCACCGTAGATTTTTGTGCCTGGATCTTTCGATTTACCCGCAGATAAGCCGATGTACCATTCAGGACCACGCAGCATGATTGCTGGCAAGTTGTTGTAGGTCTCTACGTTGTTGACAATCGTAGGGCGACCCCAAGCACCTGCAACCTGCGGGAATGGTGGTTTAGTACGCGGATTGGCACGGCGACCTTCAAGCGAGTTAATCAATGCGGTTTCTTCACCACAGATATAACGACCTGCACCGGTATGCACGTGTAATTCGAAGCTCCAGCCTGAATCTAGGATGTTGTCACCCAGGTAACCTTTGGCACGAACTTGCTCAAGTGCTTCATTTAAGTACTGAGCAGCTTCGATGTATTCACCACGGATGAAGATATAACCATGGGTTGCTTCAAGCGTATAACCTGCAATCAACATACCTTCAATCAGCTGGTGTGGAAGATCTTCCATCAACAGACGGTCTTTGAAAGTACCTGGTTCCATCTCATCGGCATTACAAATCAGGTAACGAGGACCTGAATTGTCATTTGGCGCCATCAAAGACCACTTGATACCTGCCGGGAAGCCTGCACCACCGCGACCCTTAACAGTCGCTGCTTTAATGATTTCAAGCACATCTTTAGGCGGCATGGTCAGCGCTTTCTTAAAGCCTGCATAACCTTCTAAAGCTTCGTAGTCATCAACACTACGAACATTGGCTTGTTTGCTCAAACGCCAGGTCAATGGATGCGTTTCTGGATTACCGTCGCCATAAATTGGTTTTGGTTCAGTATTCATACATACTTCTCCAATAACTGTTTAATTGAGGTCACTTCAACCAGACCATGAGTATCTTCATCAATCATCAGGGTTGGACCTTTGTCACAGTTACCTAAGCAGCAGATTGGTAGCAAAGTAAAACGACCATCAGCGGTTGTTTGACCAAACGAAATCCCCAATTCACGCTGGAAAGCTTCTGCTAAAGTTTCCGCACCCATCAAGAAGCACGCGATCGAATCACATAACAAAATCACGTGACGGCCTACCGGCTGACGGTAAATACGGTTATAGAAAGTCGCAACACCTTCAAGGTCGGCAAGGCTCATGCTCAGCATCTGCGCGATGGCATTCATCTGTGCATCGTCTACCCAGCCATTGCGACGCTGTACACACTTCAGCGCATCTAGGCACGCTGCACGTGGGTACGGATAGTGACCAATGTGATGTTCAATCTCGTGGATTTCATCAGCTGTCAAAATCCCTTCAACATTCACACGTGGCTTTTTATCAGTCAAAATCATCATAAAGCGTTTACCCCTTAGCGATCCACGTCAGCCATTACGACGTCAATTGTCGCTAAATAAATGATTAAGTCAGACATCAGACTGCCGTTAATCACGGAAGGCATTTGCTGCAAGTGGGTGAAGGTCGGTGTACGGATACGGGTACGGTAACTCATGGTTGACTTGTCTGAAGTCAAGTAGTAGTTCGATGCACCTTTTACCACTTCCGCCATTACAGATGCTTCACCTGCAGGCATTACAGGACCCCATGACACGCTCAGGAAGTGCGTAATCAAGGTTTCAATATCTTGTAAAGTCTTGTCTTTTGGTGGTGGAACAGCCAGTGGGTGATCCGCTTTGTACGCACCAGACGGCATGTTGTCCAGACATTGCTTGATGATTTTCAGCGATTGTTCAATTTCACGATAGTGAACGATCACACGTGCATATGCATCGCCTTCGTACTCCACCGGCACTTCGAAATCGTAGTTTTCATAACCACTGTATGGACGGTATTTACGTACGTCAAAGTCGATACCTGTTGCACGTAAACCGGTACCTGTTACGCCCCAAGCCAATGCAGATTTAGCATCGTATTGCGCTACGTTACGGGTACGGCCTTCAAATACAGAGTTTTTCAGTGCCGCAGTGTGGTATTCCTTCAAACGTTTTGGCATCCAATCCAGGATTTCACGGATCAGGTGCTGCCAGTTGTTTGGAAGGTCATGCGCAGTGCCGCCGATACGGAACCATGCTGGATGCATACGGTAACCGGTGATCGCTTCAATCGCGTCATAGATCTTTTGACGGTCAGCGAACATATAGAATACTGGCGTCATACCACCAGCATCCTGAATCGCAGTACCGATATACAACAAGTGGTTATTGATACGGAACAGTTCCGACATCATGACACGGATACATTGCGCACGCTCAGGCACGGTAATGCCGGCCATTTGCTCTACACCCATCACGTATGGCATGTTTTGCGCACAACCACCAAGGTAGTCGACACGATCTGTATACGGAATGAATGAATGCCAGGTTTGACGTTCAGCCATCTTTTCCACACCACGGTGGTGATAGCCGATATCTGGTACGCAGTCTTTAATTTCTTCACCATCCATCTGCAAAATCACACGGAATGCACCATGCGCAGACGGGTGGTTAGGACCCAGGTTCAGGAACATGAAGTCTTCATCGGCTGTGCCGCGTTTCATGCCCCAGTCTTCAGGAACGAAACGAAGATGTTCCTGTTCGTAGTCCTGCTTCGCCTGGTTCTGACGGTACGGGGTATATTCAGTCGCACGTGCAGAATATTCTTTACGAAGTGGATGACCTTCCCAGTAAGTTGGCAACAGGATACGACGGAGCATTGGATGCCCTTCGAAGTTGATGCCAAACATATCGTAGGCTTCACGTTCGTACCAGTTGGCATTTGGCCAGATGTTGGTTGCAGTCGGGATATTGAGATCGCTCTCACTCAATGCAACTTTAATACGGATGTCCGTATTACGCTCTAGCGACAACAGGTGATAGAACACAGTGAAGTCAGACGCAGGTAAACCGTCGCGGTGCGTACGCAGACGCTCATCTACCGCTGACAGGTCGAACAACATCACGTATGGACGTGACACTGTACGCAAGAACATTAAAACGTCTTGTACACGTGCGCGCTCAACCCAAACTGTCGGGAAATCCTCGAAAGTTGTTTGCACATAGAAGTTCTCACCAAACTTGGTTTTGAGCTCTTCTACAATTGCAAATGCAGGGCGGGAATCAACAGATGTTGATTCTGGCATAGCAATGTCAGTTTCAGCCATTGGCTTGGCTTCCTATTTAATACAAATTCAGTCAACCTAAACGACAACTACACCCAAGTCGGGTGCATAAAGAAATTTGTCGCTTAAATTATTTAATTTCATCCATTGAGCGCAGATTTTTCACAGCAATACGCTGATCTTTCTTACGGTCACGTTCTGGCATCATCTTTGGCTTATACACTGGCTGAAGATCATCACCAATCACCGCAGAAAGCGGACGACGCTCAAGTTGAATCTGGTCTTGCAATAGCATGAGTGCTTGAATCAATGCTTCAGGACGTGGCGGGCAACCTGGAATGTACACATCCACCGGAATAATTTTATCCACGCCTTGTACAACTGAATAAATGTCGTACATACCACCTGAGTTGGCACATGCACCCATTGAAATAACCCATTTCGGTTCAAGCATCTGTTCATACAGACGTTGAATCACCGGAGCCATTTTCACGAAGCAGGTACCTGCAACAATCATCAAATCCGCCTGACGCGGTGAAGCACGAATAACTTCGGCACCGAAACGTGACAAGTCATGCACGCCAGTTAAGGTCGTTGCATACTCTACGTAGCAGCAAGATGTACCAAAGTTGAACGGCCAAACTGAGTTCTTACGACCCCAGTTTACTGCAGTGTGCAGCACATCTTCTAAGCGAGTCATGAATACGTTTTTATTCACTTCTTCTTGTAGTAACGGATCGTCGACAACAATACGTTCCTGAAGTGGATATTGATCAGCATCCGGATTCGCACGGGTTAGAGTGTATTTCATCCCGGGTTACTCCTTATTAGATAATGGAGCCGGTGAACCTTTCACACGACCAGATGATTGAGCTGGAATTTGACCAGTCGGGTCTATAACCAATTCTTCAATTGAGTTGAAGCGAGTGATTTCTGCGATATCCATGTTTGGCGAACCAATCTTAGTTTTAACTCCTGTCGCCTTACGTTTGTCTGAAGGTGCCCAGTTAAGTGCGCCGGTGGATAATTCGTAAATCAAACCGACAAGTAAAACTAAAATAAAGATAGCTGCAGTTGCAAAACCAATCCAACCCACTTCACGAACAGAAACTGCCCATGCATATAGATAAAGTGCTTCTAAATCGAATACGACGAAGAAGATTGCAACTAAATAGAATTTTGCAGACAAGCGGATACGAGCTCCACCTGCGCTGACTACGCCTGACTCAAACTGCTCCTGCTTGGCACGGCCCCATGATTTACCCCCGAGGAGTAATGGGACAGTGAGCATAAAGACGCATAAAAATGTAACGCCGATCACGAAGGCAATAATTGCCCATTCGTATGGAGTAATGGCACTCATGCGGGGATAACTCCTGGCAGGCCTATGTATTAACAAAGAATGTATGTATTGGCCTTCAAATACACCAAACACAAAATTAATCCCGCCAATTGTACCTGATTTTGGATTTCACTTGCTAGCTTATAAGCCTTAGTCTTTTGGATGATTTTTTAGACGAATACCCGATTTTTCTAGGTTCTATCGCCCATGTTGCGAAATAATCGCTTTAATAAATCAAAAACAATATATTCATTATTTTTTCCAAAATCAGTTTAATTATTTTAATGGCTGATTCTACTGAAATATAATTACTGCCTGTGAATTGTGTACTTTTTGCAACCACTTGCATCTGCAACTTCATCCCTTTATCGCTTTGTGTTATTCCTATAAACAGCATAAAAATGAACAAGAAGGATTGAATATATTATGAGTTTAAAGTTCACCCATAAACCTGATTATTTTCTCTATGCCCAGCTATTTGTTCGACATCTTGAAAACTATATTGTGAAGCATCCTGAGGAAAACACTCCTAATTTCAACTTGCAGGATATTTATGATCTGTTTGGCAAGGATTTCGCTTCTGCCTCGACAAATTTAGAAGGCATTTTAAATATTGCTGATGAATATCGCGTGGAAACTCTGCATGGCGACCAAAAACTGATTCAGAGCTATAGCATCGATGGAAAGTACAATAAACTTCTGATGAATCTGAATTCGGAAGCGGCCAAAAGTTTACGCGAAGGTAAACCGATCATTGAGCCCGATGCTGAAATCCATAAATAAAGCAAATTATAAAACCTGAGTGCTTTCATTAATTAGCCTCAATAAAAAAACGATGTGGATGCATCGTTTTTTTATAATCCACAGACACCTTTTTATAAGGAATCCAGGTCTTCTTTATGCTCTTCAACAGCCTTAAAGCGGGATTTCTTCTTATAACGTTGAGCTGGCCAGCTCATGGTAAAGCGTGCACCACCCAGCTTAGGACTTTGATCTACTTCGACCTTGCCACCAAACCAGAAGGCAATCCGGCTAACAATCGACAAACCCAGGCCATAACCACCAGATGCACGGGTACGGCTGTCATCCAGACGCGAGAAGGCTTCAAAGACGCGAGCACGATCTTCTTCCGGAATCCCCGCACCATCATCTTCTACACAGATATAAGCCTGTTGATTGGCATCAATACCACCGCTAATCATGATTCTTTCATCACAATAGCGCACAGCATTCCCGACCAGATTTTGTACCACACGATGCAGATAACGACGCTCGGCCTCAACCTCGATATCCATCGGCACCTGATGCAGCTCGACTCTCTTGCCAGTTTTTAGCGCTTCAGTTTCAGCCACAACCTGATCCAGCACTTCATGCAGATTAATCTTCTCGAAATCAAGGGAAGGTGTACCCTGCTCCAGTTTGGCATAGGTCATGATCTCATCAATCAGCTTGTTCAAGGCCTCGATGTCTTTATCGATCTGTTCCATCTGTTGTAAACGATATTCATAGTCATCTTCATCTGCCAGCATTTCCATGGCAAAACGGATCCGCGCAACAGGTGTCCGCAGTTCATGTGAAACTGCACGCATCAACTCACGCTGAGCTTCGATCAGACGCTGAATATGATCTGACATGGCGTTATAGCTGGATGCCAATAATGCCATTTCATCCTTACCATCTATCGCCAGTCGTACCGACATGTTACCGGACTTCATCTTGTTCAAGGCATAGCTAACTTCACGCAGCTTACGTTGCATTGGCACCAGCAAACCATATACCCCCAGACTCAGCACAAACATACTCAGCAAGGTAATCCCGGCTGCCAACTGGAATGGCATCCAGTTAAACAAAGGCACAGGCCCCATCACCAGTACTTCAGACACCGAGCTTGGAATCGGAGAAACAATTGAAATAGTGGTACCGCGAATCGTGGCACTATCACGATAGAGAATAATGCTGTGATCTAGACGTAGACGACCAATCTGCTCTGAATCGAGCGGCAGACTCTGCACATCCTGAATACTGATTGGATAAGAGAAATATTTCTGGATCTTTTCCAGATATTCTTTTTCCTGACCTGGGTAATAAACCAGATAGTCCAGAATAAATACCGGCAGCGCTTTCATCTGGCGCTCGGTAATATTGTCTGCCTTTATATATAGAAAATGCTTTGGATCATCACGCAATCCAATGACCACATAAGCCACTGAGGTTTGTGCATCCCAACGCACTACCGCCTTACGGTCTTTAATACGACGTTTCTCTGCACGGGTCAGATCAACTTTTTCAGCTTCTACATAATAGATCGGAAGCTCCAGTAAATCTGAAGCATCCGAAATCCAGTCCAGTTTCTGCTGCATATTCGGCTGGCGTGCTACCCCTTCACTCATGATATAAGCCATACCATCAGTCAAGGACTCACGATATACCTGCGCCCGTTGGTAGTTAATAATCTGCACCAACAGATAGCCGAACAGGGTCACCAGGAGTACCAGAATGACAAGTCCTGCATAAATACGCAAAAATATATTGTGTTTGAACACTTATAAGCTTTCCCGCTTATTCAGCTTAGGAATGGCATGTATTTACATGCCATTGGTTTCCTTAACGAACAGATAACCTTTACTACGAACTGTTTTAATACGTTTAGGGTTTTCTGGATCGTCCCCAATTTTCGGACGGATGCGCGAAATACGAACATCAATTGAACGGTCCTGGCCATCATATTCAATGCCACGAAGACGCTCGAAAATATCTTCACGCGAAAGAATACGGCCTGCATTTGATGCAAGCAACCACAACAGATCATATTCTGCACTGGTAAAATCTACCAATTCACCATTCAAGGTCACAGAACGGCCACCATTATCGATCACAAGATCGTCAAATTCAATACGTTGAGCCACTTCATCTTCAGGCACTTTATCAGTACGACGCAACAAGGCACGAATACGTGCCAGTAGCACACGCGGCTGAACCGGTTTAGCGACATAGTCGTCCGCACCCATTTCCAAACCCAATACCTGATCCATATCTTCAGTACGTGCAGTCAGCATCAAAATCGGTTGATGATAATGTGGACGAACTTCACGACAGATGGTCAATCCATCCGCACCTGGCAACATAACATCTAAAACTACCATGTCTGGCTGCTCGGCGATAATGCGGCGAATCGCACGATTACCGTCGGGCTCTACCCCTACCTCAAGTCCGTTACGAATAAGATATTCTTGAGTTAAACGAGCAAGACGCTCATCATCTTCAACGATTAGAATTTTGGGTAACTTTTCTTCTTGGCTCATATATTGTGCACCTTTATTCGATGGACGTATCCTTTTGAAATCTGATAGATACGGTGGATATAGCAAGCAATATACACACGTTTACATTGTAAACAAGATAGCATTCACCAAACTGATACATCAAAGTAGCATTTTGTAATATTTTTTTGCAGATATTTCTGTTAGCGACATTTTTTATACAAAACATCGAACAAATCTAGGCTAGGCAACCGTCTATCTGAATAAAAAATACTCCTCAATTTGCTCAAAAAGAGTTATCCACAATGTTATCTATAAGTACTTCTTGCCAGCTTTGTTATGCTATGCCTTGCCGAATAAGGCTTGCACCAAGATGATAAAAAAAAGGATTTTTTTAATAAAGTTTCTCAGGTTGTTTCACTAAAATATTTATTAAAATGTCAATATTGATCTACCCTAAATTTTCCCGTATCTTGTGTTCAATTAATTTTTAAACCACTAGGTATTGTGTTTATTCCTCAAACACTGTGGCATAAAAATTGCCCAGTTCAAACGGTCCATAAACATAAAAATAGATGACAATGGAGCTATGCTAAAATGAGCGTAATTACTTCAACTCCTGGTCAACTTCAGGTGATTAAACGCACCGGTGATGTTGCCACTTTTGATGCAGAAAAAATTTCTGTCGCAATTGGTAAGGCTTTTTTGGCTGTTGAAGGCCAACAAAGTGCTGACTCAAGCCGTATTCACGATCGTATTGAGCAGCTGACGGAAATGGTCATGAACACTTTCAAACGTCGCTTACCTTCTGGTGGGACGATTCACATTGAAGAAATCCAGGATCAGGTTGAACTTGCGCTTATGCGTACCGGCGAACAGAAAGTTGCGCGTGCCTATGTCATCTATCGCGAACAACGTTCTGACGCTCGTAAGCAGCTGGGTGCCAACCATCACCCTACCCTGCAAATTACTGATGCAGCGGGCAAGCTCAAACCGCTTGACCTGAGCCAACTGACTGAAACTGTTGCTAAAGCAGCCGAAGGCCTTGAAGGGATTGATGTACAAGCGATTGTCGATGAGACCGTGAAAAACTTGTACAACGGCGTAAAAGAGTCTGACATCTCGACCACGATGATGATGGCGACCCGTACCCGTATTGAACAAGAGCCTAACTATACGTATGTGACTGCACGTTTGTTGCGTGATGACCTGGTAGCCACCGGTTTAGAGTTTTTGGGTCTTCCAACAGACACCAATGAAGGCGATGCGCTGGAAACTTACCTGAAAAAAGGGATTGAGCTAGAACTTCTTTCACCTGAATTATTAAACTTTGACTTAGCTAAACTTGCGACAGCGATTCAACCAGAACGCTCTAACCAGTTTACTTATCTAGGTCTGCAAACATTATTTGACCGTTATTTCATCCACTCGGATGGCGTACGTTTCGAATTGCCGCAATTATTCTTTATGCGTGTTTCAATGGGTCTGGCCCTGAACGAAGAAAACCGTGAAGAGCGTGCAATCGAGTTCTATAACCTGTTATCTAGCTTCGACTACATGGCATCTACGCCGACCCTGTTTAACTCAGGTACCTTACGTCCACAGTTGTCTAGCTGCTACTTGACTACAATTGATGATGACCTGTTTGACATCTATGGCGCGATGCGTGATAACGCAATGCTGTCTAAATGGGCGGGCGGTTTAGGGAATGACTGGACACCAGTTCGTGCCCTGAACTCATACATCAAAGGTACAAATGGTAAATCACAAGGTGTGGTTCCGTTCCTGAAAGTAGCGAACGATACAGCTGTTGCAGTAAACCAAGGTGGTAAGCGTAAAGGTGCAGTATGTGCATATCTTGAAACTTGGCACCTGGACATCGAAGAATTTCTGGAACTGCGTAAGAACACTGGTGATGACCGTCGTCGTACCCACGATATGAACACTGCGAACTGGGTTCCTGACCTGTTCATGCAACGTGTATTCGAAGATGCAGAATGGACACTGTTCACACCTTCTGAAACGCCTGATCTACATGACTTAACAGGCGCAGAATTCGCTGAGCGTTATGCTTACTACGAAAGCATTGCCAAAGAAACAAACATGCTGCACAAGAAAATCCGTGCAAAAGATTTGTGGCGCAAAATGCTGTCGATGCTGTTTGAAACTGGTCACCCGTGGATCACATTCAAAGACGTATGTAACCTGCGTTCACCACAGCAACACGTAGGCGTGGTTCACTCTTCTAACCTATGTACAGAAATTACGCTGAACACCAGCAAAGACGAAATTGCAGTATGTAACTTGGGTTCAATCAACCTGGTACAACACGTTCAAGGCGGTGTATTAGACCGCGAAAAACTTGCTCGCACTGTTAAAACTGCAGTTCGTATGCTTGATAACGTGATTGACATCAACTACTACGCTGTTCCTCAAGCACGTAATTCAAACCTGAAACACCGTCCAGTCGGTATGGGTATCATGGGCTTCCAGGATGCGCTATACGAAATGAACCTTGCCTATGGTTCTGAAGCTGCGGTTGAGTTTGCTGATGAATCGATGGAAGTAATTTCTTACTACGCAATTTCAACTTCAAGTGACCTTGCTGTTGAACGTGGTACGTATGAAACATTTAAAGGTTCACTGTGGGATCAAGGTATTTTACCAATCGACTCACTTGACCTGGTTGCGAAAACTCGTCCAGAACGCATGTTCGAAGTGGACCGTACACAACGTCTGGACTGGGATACTTTACGTGCCAAAGTTCAAAAAGACGGTATGCGTAACTCGAATGTGATGGCGATTGCTCCGACTGCAACAATTTCAAATATTTGTGGCGTGTCTCAATCAATTGAGCCAACCTTCCAGAACCTGTATGTGAAATCGAACCTGTCTGGTGAATTCACCGTGATTAACCCATACCTGGTACGTGCGTTGAAAGAACGTGGTCTTTGGGATGCAGTCATGGTCAACGACCTGAAACATTTCGAAGGTTCTGTGCAGAAGATTTCCCGTATTCCTGAAGAGCTAAAAGCGATCTTCGCGACTGCGTTTGAAGTTGAAACTCGCTGGATCGTAGATGCTGCTTCACGTCGTCAAAAATGGATCGACCAGGCTCAGTCTCTGAACCTTTACATCGCTGGTGCAAACGGTAAGAAACTGGACATCACTTACAAGATGGCTTGGTTACGTGGTCTTAAGACAACTTATTACCTACGTGCATTGGGTGCGACTTCTGCTGAGAAATCAACGATTAATACTGGCGCACTAAATGCTGTTAAAGCGACTGCAACTGCAGCGCCTGTTGCGGCAGTCGCTCCAGTAGTTGAAGCAAAACCTGAAGTTCCTGCTGAGGAAGAAGGTTTTGCAAATGCAGCACCAGTACCAATGGCATGTTCAATTGACAATCCTGATTGTGAGGCTTGTCAGTAATGAATGTCTCAGTTTTCTTAGTTATTGGTCTCGTCTTCCTTATTTTAGCAATACTATTTATAGCTGTGCTTACAGCTCTAATTACCGCTATCAAAGCTGACAGTGACTAATCTGAATTTATTTTCAGAAAGCCATGCTTAGTTAAACTATGCATGGCTTTAACACAGAAACTGAAATATTTATTTAAAGTAAAATAAAAGGAAACCACCATGCCTCCAATGACTCACAATTATCTGTTAGGACTTGTCGCATTGGTCGTTTCCTTTGTACTTACCTTTTATTTGCCAATTGCCTATTTCTGGTTAAAGGCTCATAAATCGCGCAAGCAAAATAAGTAGTGGGGATTTTTGCTCTTCCGTACAAAAGCAGAGCAGTCATCGACAAAACTTAATTTTGCTTACATAAATTGAGCGTATAGTAGGACATTTCAGCGAGGCTGAATGTCTAATAAAAGATATAAGCATCGAAGAGAGAACTGATATGTCTATCTTAAGTTGGGACGATTTCGAAGATGATTCGCAAAAACCAGCTGCACAAACACAGCAGCCTGCGCCCGTCGAGCCGCAAAAAGCGTCTAATTCACAGGTGGTACCTGATGCAAGCAACACATCGTCGGATGTGGCAGCTGCACAACCCCTTAGAGCCACTCAAAACCGAGGATCAAATCCAACCGATTCGTTGGCAAGAGCATCTGCTTCCCTAGAGCAGCTTGATGTTGCTCCAGGCTTGGAAGAGCTTGAAATGGGCGCGCAACGTGTACAAGTTGACGACAAGGCAATGATTAACTGTCGTGCGGACTTGAACCAGCTTGTTCCATTCAAATACGAATGGGCTTGGCAGAAATATCTGGACGGTTGTGCAAACCACTGGATGCCGCAAGAAGTGAATATGAACCACGACATCGCGCTATGGAAGTCTGAAAATGGCTTGACTGAAGATGAACGTACCATCGTGATGCGTTCACTTGGTTTCTTCTCGACTGCGGATTCACTAGTTGCAAACAACCTGGTACTGGCGATTTACCGTCACATTACCAACCCTGAATGCCGTCAATATATCCTGCGTCAGGCATTTGAAGAAGCGATTCACACGCATGCGTACCAATACTGTATCGAATCTTTAGGTATGGATGAAGGCGAAGTCTTCAACATGTACCGCGAAGTACCGTCAGTTGCACGTAAAGCTGCGTGGGGCTTGAAATATACGCAACAGTTAAGCGATCCAACATTTAAAACTGGAACGCCTGAAAACGACCAGATTTTGCTTCGCAACCTGATCGCGTTCTACTGTGTACTTGAAGGGATCTTCTTCTACTGCGGTTTCAGCCAGATTCTTTCGATGGGTCGTCGTAACAAGATGAATGGTGTTGCCGAGCAATTCCAGTACATCCTGCGTGATGAATCAATGCACCTGAACTTCGGTATCGATATGATTAACCAGATCAAGATCGAAAACCCGGGTTTATGGACCACTGAGTTCCAGGAAGAAATCATCCAGATGATTCTTGAAGGTACCATGCTGGAAATCGAATACGCACGTGACACGATGCCACGCGGTGTATTAGGTATGAATGCTGGCATGATGGAAGAATACCTAAAGTTCATTGCGAACCGTCGTCTGGCGCAGTTAGGTCTGCCTGAACAGTTTACTGGCGTAAATAACCCGTTCCAGTGGATGTCAGAAATGATGGACTTGCGTAAAGAGAAGAATTTCTTCGAGACGCGTGTTACGGATTATCAGACTGGCGGTGCGTTAAGCTGGTAAGGTTTAGCTTAAAATGACACGATATTTGTTATTTTAACTTTAAATAAAAAGCCACCCTCGCGGTGGCTTTTTTCATGATCTAATTGATCAGCTTCAATTCTGGGATTTATTTCAACCGCTTCCCTGCTTCATCAATAATCATTTCCCCATCTTCCTTGCTAAAAGCTGCGCGCTGCGGAGCAGAAAGAATATCTAAAACAACTTCTGATGGTCGACACAATCTCACACCAAGTTCAGTCACCACAAATGGACGATTAATCAAAATCGGATATTGCAACATAAAATCAATCAGTTGATGATCTGTCCAATCACTGCTTTCCAAGTTGAGTTCTTCATAGGGCTTTACATTTTTACGAATTGCTTCACGTACCGACAGCCCCGCATCCTGAATTAACTGAATCAGCTCCTCTTTGGTCGGCGGTGTTTTCACATATTCAATCACCATTGGCTCCTCACCGGTATTACGGATTAAGGCCAAGGTATTTCGAGAGGTTCCACATTCAGGATTATGATAAATCTTGATCTTTTGCGACATGACTTTTCTCAGTGCATAAACAATATTGCTTTTATATATGGATATCCGTATATTCGCAATAGTCAATATATCAGGATATCGCGATGCACCAGGCCGATTTTTTTAAATGTCTTGCCGATTCAACACGTTTAGATATTTTAAAGCTGGTCATGGCCAAACAGAATGTCTGTGTCTGTGAGTTCACAGAGCAATTAAATCTGAGCCAGCCCAAAATTTCCCGTCATCTGGCTTTATTGAGAAATCTGGGTGTGTTGCTGGATCAACGCCAAGGGCAATGGGTTTATTACCGTTTAAATCCTGATTTGCCGGTCTGGGCAAATGAAGTGTTAAAAGTCATCGCACAAGATCCGGAAATTCAAAAGTTAAAATCTACCATTTCAGCATCCTGCGAATTATCCTGAGTCCAATATCATGTCTACTTCAAAAATGTCATTCTTAGATAAAAATCTGACTATCTGGATTTTTATCGCCATGCTGCTGGGGATCGGGATTGGGGTTTTCTTTCCTCAGGCATCGATTGCTTTAGACCGGATGAGTATTGATTCGGTCAATATTCCGATTGCCATCGGTCTGATTATCATGATGTATCCGCCACTTGCCAAAGTGGACTATGCCACCTTACCGCAGGTATTTAAGGATAAACGCACGCTCACCCTGTCTCTGCTTCAAAACTGGCTGATTGCACCCTGCCTGATGTTTGCATTGGCACTGATTTTCCTGCAATCCTATCCTGAATATATGACGGGTGTCATCCTGATCGGCTTGGCACGTTGTATTGCCATGGTGCTGGTCTGGAATGGTCTGGCGTGCGGCGATAATCAGTATGTGGCCGGACTGGTGGCATTTAACAGTATTTTCCAGATCCTGTTTTTCAGTAGCTATGCCTGGCTGTTTTTGACCTTCTTGCCGCCTTATTTTGGTGTTGAAGCACAGGTGATTGATGTCAGCTTCTGGACGATTACCCACGCGGTTCTGGTTTATCTGGGCATTCCATTTTTGCTGGGCTTTTTGACGCGTCTGATTCTGGTCAAGCAAAAAGGTCTGGCATGGTATCAAACGCAGTTTATTCCAAAAATCAGTCCGCTCAGCCTGCTGGCTCTGTTGTTTACCATTGTTGCCATGTTTAGCCTTAAAGGCGGTGATGTGGTCAGCCTGCCACTGGATGTACTCAGAATCGCCATTCCCCTGACCATTTATTTCGTGGTGATGTTCTTTATCAGCTTCTTTATGAGCAAGTGGATGGGCAATGACTATCCTAAAACTGCGGCCATTTCTTTTACCGCTGCCGGTAATAATTTTGAACTGGCGCTGGCCGTTGCGATTGCTACTTTCGGTCTCGCGTCCCCTGTGGCATTCACCACCCTGATTGGACCTCTGGTTGAAGTTCCAGTTCTGATTGCGCTGGTCAGCGTTTCATTATGGCTAAGAAAAAAAGTGTTTAAAGAGGCATAACCCGATGGATCTCCCGAATATCAATGTGAATCTGCTAGAAACACCAACACTGGACAAAGTTCAGGCTAAAGCGCTGGATCATCCACCTCGCATTCTGCTGCTGTATGGTTCAAACCGTGACAGATCCTACAGCCGACTGGCCGTTCAGGAAGCCGGCCGGATACTGGAATATTTTGGCGCTGAGGTCAGCATCTTCCATCCCAAAGGATTGCCCTTACCTGAAGATGCAGATACGAATCATCCTAAGGTAAAAGAACTGCATGAGCTTTTGGCCTGGTCAGAAGGCATGGTCTGGTGTTCACCGGAACGTCATGGTTCGATGAGTTCGATTTTAAAAGCCCAAATTGACTGGATTCCTCTGGCAGCTGGTGCAATTCGTGCCACTCAAGGCAAGACACTGGCCGTGATGCAGGTTTGTGGTGGTTCACAATCCTTTAATGCAGTGAATCAGTTGCGTGTTTTAGGACGCTGGATGCGGATGATCACCATTCCAAATCAATCTTCTGTACCCAAAGCTTTCCTCGAATTTGAGGAAGATGGTCGCATGAAAGCATCGCCTTATTACAACCGCATTGTGGATGTAATGGAGGAACTCTACAAATTCACTCTGCTCACCCGTGGTCAGTCTGCTTATCTCACCGATCGATATTCTGAACGGGTGGAAAGTGCCGAGGAATTATCAAAACGAGTGAATCAGAAAACGATCTAGTTTTATCTCAAATCCTCTGATCAACTGGTCAAAGCTTAAATATAAAAAAATCCCGCTCAGGAAGCGGGATTTTTTATTTTGAAAATTGAGCAGCCACAAATTATTTTAATTAAAACACTTTGGTTATACTCAATCCGGCACCCCAGTTTCGCCCTTCTGCCGGCTCATAGAAACGACCATTGCTTTCATTGACGATGACTGAACCTGAATAGTCTTTATCAAACAGATTATCGACACGCGCAAAAGTTTTGACAGACCAGTCTTTCATATCCCAGTGATAGCCAACACTGGCACCGGCAATGGTATAACTTGGCGCATACTGTGAATTAATGTCGTTGACATAAATACGGTCTGAATAACGTACATCTAAACCCGCATTTAAGCCATTTTCAGGTTTCCAGCCTAAACCAAGAAAAGCCTGATTTTTAGCAATACCCGGAATGTAGTTACCGGATGCCACTCTAGATACTACAATCTCTCCTTCATCATTAAGAATTGCAGGAATATCTGCATCAAAAGTTGCATCTATATAGCTATAACTGGCTTGAGCAGTGAGATCACGCCAGAGGTCTTTACTCCAGGAAAGTTCTAGCCCTTTTCTTAAGGTTTTATCTGCATTACGGAAAGTAGAGCGACCATTATCATTGCCTGCAGACACAATGTCATTTTCAGTCTGGGTCTGGAAAGCGGCTGCAGTAAAGTCACCGAAGCGATTAGCAGCCTTTAAGCCAATTTCATAAGTTTCACTTTCTGCCGCATTTAAGCTCAAGCTGTTATTACTGTTATCCGCTGGATAGGCCATTTCAGTAAAAGTCGGCGTTTCAAAGCCTTGGGCATAGCTGGTATAGACCATCAATTCGGGCAGAATCTGCCAGCTTAAAGCGACTGAAGGCAGCAATTTTTCATAAGTTGTTTTACCTGAATTATCTCCATTACTTAAGTAATGATCATCAGATTTAAAATGCACATTGCTATAACGCAAGCCTGCGTCTAAAGTCCAGTCTGGCACAAAGTTATAAGATATCTGTAAATAAGGGTCTGCATTCCATAAGGTATTGTCTTCATTACGACGTAATTCACCTTTAACACCTAAAGTATTACCCACAAAATTCTGATAGCCTTTCCGCTCTTCGGTCATGGCATCTACGGCGACACCAGCAATCAGTTTGGTATTTGGCAGAATCTCTCGCCCTGTCCAACGCAAATCAGCACCATAAAAATTACGGTCGAAGTCAATCACGCCACCGGCATGATTAGGAGCGCCTTGTGCTGTACTTGGAATCGACTGATATTGTGTAACTGCACGCTGTCCCCAATAGGCCATACCATACAGTTCATACTGATCATTGATTGGCTTATTCCAGGTTAAACCAGTTTGAAGCTGTTCAATCTCTTTTCGGGCGTTATATAGCAGCACATTATTTGCAACCTGTTTAGGATCGGCTTGCCATTGCTCACGGTTTAAACCACCCGGATCATCGGCAGAAATTTTAACATAGTTGTTGATCCAGTTAATCTTAGAACCATCGTCCAGCTCCCAGGTCAGCTTGGCATTATTCAGGACTTTATGCGCACTGCTGTGGTCACGGTAGCCGTCCGTATCAAAATAGGATGAACTGATAACATAACTTGGCTCAGAAGCATTGTCCGCACCGCCTTGCAGCACCAGATTGGTTTGGCCTTTATTTTGACTGCCACCCGAATATCCTAAGGTCAGTGAATCAAGTCCCTGCCCTTCACGGCTCGTCGTCAGAATGGTTCCGCCTGATGAGTTCCCATATAAGGATGAAAATGGGCCGCTCAGTACCTCAATATGATCTAAGCTGTTTAGATCAATATTTGAGGTCTGTCCTTGCCCATCCGGCATAGTTGCAGGAATACCATCGACATATAAACGCACACCACGCACACCAAATGTTGAGCGGGCACCAAAGCCTCGCATGGAAATTTGCAGATCTTGGGCGTAGTTTTCACGATTATTCAGTTGTAAGCCCGGTACACCTTTTAAGGTTTCAGAGAGATTTACATTCAGGCTATTTTGCTGACTCTGACTCAGGTAATAAGCTGAAGCCGGGGTGTTTAGCAATGTACGGTCAGTACGGGTTGCTTCAACCACGATGGGTGCCAGTCGCTGTATCTCCGTCACTGGTTCTTCCGCATGTGATGTGGTTCTAGGATTT